>NZ_JBSGBF010000052.1:0-54777 GCF_053601115.1 Streptomyces sp. NPDC004788 | reverse complement strand
GGTGAAGTCGGCCGATCACGGCCGGGGCCCTCTCCCCTGTCTCTCTCCCCTGCCCCCGACACCGGTTCCAACGGCCCCCGTTCCCCGGGCTTTCTCAGCCGCGCCAGGCACGGGTCACGACGCCGTCCTCGACCTCGAAGTTGATGCGCGCCTCCATGTACTCCATGGTGATGATCGAGCCCGGCGGCAGGGACCGGACGACGCTCCAGCCACGGATCCGGGCGAGACGCTCGGCCTCCTCGGCGGAGAGTCCCACATACGTTTCGGGTGCGTGTTCGGATGTCATGCAGCTCACGTTAGTACCCTGCCGGTCACGCTTGTGTCACAGGTTCTCGACATGTGTTTGACATGACCCCGCTCTTCCGCAAGCCCGCCCGCAGGGGCGAATTCCAGCCGCTTCCCCGGCAATTCACCGGACCTCGGCAGCCTTTCCCGGAATTCCGCAGAACAAGCGGACGAAAGCATTCCGCCAGTAATTGCGCGACTCCCCGACCCAGGGCCCGTTCACGTTTTCCCCGCGGCCCGTCCGCGCCGCGCACACAGAGGCCCGCTTCCGTCAGCGGAAGCGGCGGACCAGCGCGCCGGCCCTGGACTTCGCCGCGTAGGCGGTGTCGAGGAGCGCGCCGACCGTGCGGTGCAGGGTGGCGCGGGCCGCCGGGTGGCTGCGGGCGCGCGGGGCGGCGGCCCCGGCCCGCCGTTCGACGAGGTCGGTCCAGATGGCCTCGTGGCGGGCCGCGATCCGGACCGGGTCGAAGCGCTCCGAGGAGACGAGGGCCGCCTTCGCCGCCCGGGCCCGGGCCTCGTCGTCGTTGATGAGGGCGAGCAGGGCGGCGGCGACGGCGGCCGTGTCGTCGACCGGGACGAGCCTGCCGTCGACGCCGTCCTCGATGATCTCGCCCGGGCCGTACGGACAGTCGGTGGAGACCACCGGCAGGCCGCAGCGCATCGCCTCGACGATGGTCATGCCGAAGGACTCGCGCCGGGAGGTCACGACCGCCAGCGAGCCCTTGGCCCACTCCGGCTCCATCGGGTGGGCGGTGCCCATGAGGAAGACGTTCCCGCCGACGCCGAGCCGCTCGATCTGCCGGGCCAGGCTCTGCTTCAGGTTGTCGGCGGCGTCACCGGTGCCGTAGATCCGCAGCTTCCAGTCGGGGCGGGCGGCGGCCACGTCCGCGAAGGCGTCGATCAGCAGGTCGTACCGCTTGACCGGGGTGAGCCGGCCGGCCGCGACGACGACCCTGGCGGCCGGGTCGGCGGGCGGCACGGTGGGCGCGGGCACGCTGTTCGGCACGGCGTCGACGCGGACGGTGCCCGGCAGGCCGAGCGCCCGGTAGGAGCGGGCGTCGGCCTCGGTGACGGTGGTGACGGCGTCCAGGAGCGCGTACTCGTGGGCGATGTCCCGGCGCAGCCGGTAGCTGTGCCCGTCCAGGGTCAGGTGCTCCTGCCCGACCAGGACCGGTCCGCGCGGCGCCTGCCGGGCGAGCTGCACGCCCAGCCCCGGGCGGGTGGCGATCACCACGTCCGCGTCGACGGAGGCGAGATGGGCGCCGATCCGGGCGTCGGTGAGCGCGCTGTACTGCTTCCAGCGCCCGTCGCCGCGCGGGAAGACCCGGGCGGGCCGGTGGAAGTCGGGGTGCTCTCCGTCGTACCCCGGGCTGTTCTTCCGGATGTCGACGAGCGGACGGAGCGTCACACCGGCGGGCACGCCGAGGATCGGCTCGTCGCGGTGGCGGAACACCGAGACGATCTGCACCTCGTGACGGGCAGCCAGCTCGGCGGCGAGCGTGAAGACCGTTCGGATGGTGCCGCCGATGTGGTAGCCGTTGTGGAGCAGGAAGGAGATGCGCATGGCCGTACCGGTTCCCCCCGGTCAAGCGGGTCTGGTCGCCGCCGACTGTACTGCGCGCACAGGGGCCTTGCGCACGACGGGCGTCGGGGGCGGCGTCACGGGCGGTTTCCCGAACGGCGTGACGGGCGGTTTCCCGAACGGCGTCACGGGCGCCGTCACGGGTGGTAGCCCAGCTGGGGCACGGTGGCGCAGTTGCGGTTCATGTCGCCCTGCGGGACCCAGCCGCGGCCGTCCCGCCAGCGGGCCACGGACAGGCAGGTGTACGAGGTCTTCGGCGGCGTCGCCAGGCGCTCGAAGCGCACGGGCAGGAGCAGCCCGCGGGCGGTGTACGGCTCCGCCCGGTTGACGTACGCCTCCACGCACGCCCGGGTGATGCCGGCCGGCCCGCCGGGGCCGCCGGCACAGGAGCGGGCCGCGTCGGTGAACCACATGGCCGCCGCCCAGCCCTCCAGCTGCCACTGCGACAGCGGCCGGTCGCCCATCGCCGTCCGGAACTCCCGCACGGCGGGGAGGGCGGTGTCGTCGTAGTCGCGGCTGGAGCCGGTGACGTACAGCGCGGCCCGGCAGCCCGGCGCCTTCGCGTAGTCGCGCGCCACGGACGAGGACCAGTTCTGCACGTTGGTCACCTTGGCGGCGACGTGGACGCCGAGCGCCTCCATGGCCTCGCACAGCTGGACGTTGCCGTGGGTGTCCATCGCGTCGAGGACGAGGTCGGCGTGTTGTGCGCGCAGGTCGGCGGCGACGGCGCGGAAGTTGGGCAGCGCGAAGTCGACCTGCTCGCCGACGACCCGGTAGCCCTCGGCGCGCAGTCCGTCCGCGATCAGCCGGGCGTACGCGGCGGAGGCCGCCTGGTTGTACGAGACGACGGCGGCGGTGCGGGCGCCGAGGTGGCTGCGGAACCAGCGGTAGACCTCGGTGCCGCCGTACAGGACCCCGTGCCAGCCGGGCGACTTCCCGGTGCGTGGCGCGGAGCTGCCGTAGATGCCGTAGAGGTGCGGATAGGTGTCGTAGGCGGGGGTGAGCGGCTGGCCGCCGATGTCGGGGACGCCGGCCTTCGCGACGAGCGGGGCGCCGGCGTAGTCGAGGGCGGTGGTGGCGACCAGGGCGAAGACCTTGCGCCGGTCGACCAGTTCGTGGACGCAGGCGTTGTTGCCGATGCCGCTGCCGCCGTCGTCGCAGGTGAACACCTCGACCTTGCGCCCGGCGACGCCGCCGCGGGCGTTGAGGGCGTCGAACCAGGCGCGGGCGCCGTCGCGCGGCCCGGTGAAGGTGTCGCCGCCGACCGGGCTGGTGGCGCTGGTGATGATGCCGACGCGAAGCGGCTCACCGCCGGAGGGGGTGACGGTGGGCCGCGTCCCGAAGGCGCGCTCCGGGAGCCGGCTGCCGCAGCCCGCGAGGAGCGGGACCAGGGCGGCGAGCACGGCGAGGAGCAGCGCCGCGACCGCCTCAGCAGCCCGGGACCTGGGTCGTGCCACTGAGCTGGACCAGGCCGCAGAGGGTCTTCACGGACACCTTCCAGGTGTTGTCCTGCAGGACGGCGGTGCCCTTGGCGTGGGGCAGGGCCGTGTTCCCCGACACCAGCAGGTCGTAGGTGACGTTCGCGCCGGTGGGCGAGGTGAAGCTGACCTGGGTGACCTTGACGGAGGTCGCGGCGGCGTTCTCGTTACCGGCGAAGGCGCCGAGGACGGGCGCCATCTTCTGGCCGTTCTCCAGGAGCTTGATCCGCTGGTCGGGCGGGGTCTTCGGGTCGAAGAACGCGGTCCAGTTCTTGGTGATCTGCGCCTTGGCGGCGACCGGGTCGAGCGGCTGGTCCGTCATGGCGGGCGAGGTCGTGGGGGTGACCTGGCTCGGTGACGAGCTGGTGCCGGAGTTGTCGGAGCACCCGGCGACGACCGGGGTCAGCACCAGGACCGCCGCCGCGCCGAAGGCCGCCGCACGTCGCGTGAGAAGCATCTGGCTCACCACCGGATGTCAGGGGCAGGCCGAACGCCTGATGAGTCCAGGGTGGGGTGATTCGGGGCATAGTGCAAGGAAAGCGGGTGAAGGTGGTGAGGCCCTCGTGCGCTCGACTTCACGGACCGTCCGGAGGGTCCGGCCGGTCCGGTTGCTGCTGTGGGGCGGCCTGGCGGCGGTCGCCGGGGGCGCGGTGCTGTGCGTGATCGGCTGGTACGGGATCTCCGGCGAGGTCCTGGTGGCCCGGCAGCTGCCGTATCTGGCGTCGAGCACGGTGCCGGGCGCGGCGCTGCTCGTGGCGGGGGCGGTGTGGGTGGTGGCGGGGGTACGGAACGGGGCGGGGGACGCGGTGGCGGAGCCGGAGAAGCGGGCGACCGCTGCCGACGGGGATGCGGATGGGGATGGTGATGCGGATGGGAATGCGGATGCCGAGGCGGACGCCGGGGTGAGGCCCTCCTCGGACGAACCGCCGCTGCGGGTGCCCGGCGGAACCCTCGCCCACCGGCCGGACTGCCCGCTGGTGACGGGACGTCCGGAGGCGGTGCCGGTGGGGGACGACGACACGGGACTCGACCCCTGCCCGGTGTGTGAGCCGTGGCCTCGCTGACGTACGACCTCACCCTCGCCGGTCTCGCGATCGGCAGCGCGGCCGCGCTCACCGGCATCGGACTGATCGTCACGTACCGCGCGACCGGCGTCCTCAACCTGGCGCACGGCGCCATCGCGATGGTCTGCGCGTACGTGCTCCGGCAACTCGTGGTCGAGTGGGGGTGGCCGCTGCCGCTCGGCGCGCTCGTCACGCTGCTCGTGGTGGCGCCGGGCATCGGGCTGGTCCTCGACCGGGCCGTGTTCCGGCCGCTCGCGCTCGCCGGGTCGAATCCGGCACAGACGCTGGTGGCGTCGATCGGCGTGTTCGTGCTGCTCGTCGGGGCGGCGGCGCTCGTCTGGGGCAACGGGGCCCGGTCCGACGCGCCGGTGCTCCTCGGTGACGATCCGTGGACCCAGCTGGCGGCGGTGGTGGTGCTCGCGTGCCTGGTCGGGGCGGTGACCCGGTGGACCCGGTTCGGCCGCGAGCTGCGGGCCGTCGTCGACAACCGGCCGCTGGCCGAGCTGTCGGGGATCGCGACGGACCGGGTGTCGGCGGCGGGCTGGGCGTTCGGCGCCTTCACGGCCGGGTTCACGGGCGTGCTGCTCGCGCCGTACGTGCGGCTCGACCCGTACGGGATGCCGCTGCTGGTGGTCGAGGTGATCGCGGTCGCGGTCCTCGCCCGGATGCGGAGCCTGCCGGTGGCGATCGTCTCGGCCCTCGCCCTCGGCGTCGCCCAGGCCCAGCTGACCCGCCTGCACCCGGAGGGCTGGGCGGGCCCACTGGTCCAGGCGGTCGGGGCGAACCTGTTCGTGGTGGCCCTGCTGGTGGCGGCGCTGGTGCTGCCCGGGGTGGGCGGCGAGGACGCGCTGCCACCGCCGGTGCGGGGGACGCGGGTGCCGGTCGGCGTGTGGCTGGTGGCCGGCGTCCTGCTCCTGCTGCCCCTGGGCTTCGCGGGTGACGACCTCTCGACGGCGGTGCAGGTCCCGGCGCTCGCGGTGATCCTGCTTTCGCTGGTGGTCGTGTCGGGCCGCGGCGGCCAGATCGCGCTCGGCCAGGCGGCGTACGCGGGACTCGGCGCCCTGTTCACGGCCCTGCTCGCGGCCGCCGGGCTGCCCGAGCTGGTGGCGCTCGGGGTGGCCGCGCTGTGCGTGGCCCCGCTCGGCCTGCTCACCGGCTGGCCCGCGATCCGCCGCCACGGCCTGGCGCTCGCCCTGGCCACGCTCGCGGTCGGGGTCGCGGTGAGCCGCTTCGTCTTCGCCCAGCCGTACGCGACGGCGGGCCTGACCCTGAGCCGCCCGGCGGGCCTCGACGGCGACCGCCGCTACTACGCCCTGGAGCTGGGCCTCCTCGCCGGCGCCTTCCTCCTCGTCGCCGCCCTCCGCCGGGGCCGCACCGGCCGCGCCCTCGCCGCCCTCCGCGACCACGAACCCGGCGCCGAGGCCGCCGGCGTCCCCGTCGCCGCCCTCAAACTCCTCGCCTTCACCCTCGGCGCCGCCCTCGCCGCCCTCGGCGGCGGCCTCCTCGCGATGTCCGTCCGCGCCTTCGACCCCGACACCTTCGACCCGATCCGCGGCCTGCTCTGGTTCACCGCCGTCCTCGTGCTCGGCGCCGACTCCCTCCTCACGCCCCTTCTCGCCGCCACCCTCCTCATCACCCTCGACGCAGCCACCCACGCCGGCGTCGCCGTAGCGCTGATCGGCCTCCTGGCCACACTCACGGGCCGCGTACCACCACTGACGTCACTGCTGTGGGCGGGTGAGCCGTCCCCTGCACCACGGCCCGCAGCCGCCGACGGTGCCGAGCCGCCCACGGGAAGGCCCGCACCTCTGCCCGCCCACCGAGCGGGTGGTGCGGGTGGGAACGGCAACCCGGCCGGAGGCCGGGCGCAGGCCCACCGGCCCGCGGCCGCCGGCGGCGCCCAGGCGCCCGGCGCGGGAAGGCGTCACCACGCCGCGGCCACTCACCGCCTCGTCGCCCGGCACCTCACCCTCACCTACCCCGGCGGCCTCACCGCCCTCGACCGCGTCGACATCGCGCTCGCGCCCGCCCGGGTGACCGCCGTCGTCGGGCCGAACGGGGCGGGGAAGAGCACGCTCTTCGACTGCCTGGCCGGGGCGGCGCGGCCGACCACCGGACGGGTCATGCTCGACGGCGTCGACATCACGAGGCGCCCCGCCCACGCCCGCCACCGGCTCGGCATCGCGCGGACGTTCCAGCAGCTGGCCGTGTTCCCGTCGCTGTCCGTGGAGGAGAACGTGCGGGTCGGCGCGCGGGACGGGGCCGCGGTGGAGGGGGCGCTGCGGCTGTTCGGCCTGGCGGGGCAGGCGGTCCGGCACCGCCCCGCCGCCGGGCTGCCCACGGGGACCCTCAGGCGCGTCGAGCTGGCCCGGGCCCTCGCGAGCGCCCCGCACACCCTCCTCCTCGACGAGCCGGCCGCGGGGCTCGACGCGGAGGAGACGGCGGCCCTGGCCCGTGTCCTCGCCGCGCTCGCCGCCGACGGGCTGACCGTGCTCGTGGTCGAGCACGACCCGGACCTCGTCGCCGGCATCGCGCACACCGTGCACACCCTGGAGGGAGGCCGGATCAGATGACCGTCGAGATCGCGCTCCGCCGCGCCCGCGTCCGCTACGGCCCCCTGGAGGCCCTGCACGGCCTCGACCTGCGGCTGCCCGCCGCCACGGTCACCGTCCTGCTCGGCCGCAACGGCTCCGGCCGCACCACCGCGCTGCGCGCCCTCGCCGGGACGGTGCCGCTGACCGCCGGGCGGGTGGTGTGGGGCGGCGCGGACGTCACCCGGCTGCCGGCCCACGCCCGCGCCCGCCGCGGCCTCCGCTTCGTACCGGATCTGCGGGCGGTGTACGGGACGCTCACCGTCGCCGAGAACCTGGACCTGGCGGCGCCGGGCCGCCTGGACGAGGCCCTCGCCGCGTACCCGGAGCTGGAACCGCTGCTCGACCACCGCGCCGGCACCCTCTCGGGCGGCGAGCGCCGCATGCTCGGCCTGGTCCGCGCCGTCCTCTCCCCCACCGACGGCCCCGCCCGCGTCGTCCTCGTCGACGAGCCCTCGCTCGGCCTGTCGACGACGGTGGCCTCCCGTACGTACGAACTGCTCGCCGCCCTCACCGGACCGCCCGCCCGCGCGGCCGTCGTCCTCGCCGAGCAGCGGGTCCCGCCGGGGCTGCCGCCGGGCTCGGTGGCGTACGAACTGAGTCGCGGCACCCTCGTGTCCGGCGGCGAGATCACCGGGAACACGAGCCGGAGCGTCTAGGTGTGCTGTCTGGAGAGGTTGGTGCCGCGGCTGGCGGGTGTTTGGCCGCCGATGCCGGTGTGGGGTCGGTGGTAGTTGTACCAGTGGAGCCAGTCGGTGAACGCTTCCATGCGTTCGTGGTCTGAGGTGTAGGGCCGTTGGCAGGCCCACTCGTCGAGCAGGGTGCGGTGGAAGCGTTCGACTTTGCCGTTGGTCTGGGGGCGCCAGGGCCTGGTCCAGCGGGGGCTGATGCCCAGGTCGCGGCAGGTGTCGCGCCAGGTGTTCTTGCTGTAGGCCCAGGCGTTGTCGGTCAGGACCCGCTCGACGTGGATGCCCAGGGACGCGAAGTAGGTGGTGGCCCGGGTCAGGAAGGCTGCGCAGGTCGGTGCGGTCTCGTCGGGCAGGTCCTCGGTGTAGGCGATGCGGCTGTGGTCGTCGAGGGCGGTGTGGAGGTAGGCGTATCCGGCGCCGCCCCGGCGGTCCTTGTTGGGGCTGCCAGCCGCCCGGCCGAGGACTTTGTGGCCGCCGCCGTCGGGGATCCGGCCCAGCTTCTTGACGTCGATGTGGACCAGTTCGCCGGGTCGGGCGCGTTCGTAGCGGCGGACGGGTTCGCCGGTTGCCCGGTCCAGGGCCGCCAGGGGCGGCTGGCCGTTGCGGACGAGGATGCGGTGGGCGGTCGAGGCCGCGATGCGGCACCGGACGGCCAGCCGCAGCGGGCCGATGCGGTGTTCCCGCCGCAGGCGGAGAACTTCCGTCTCGAGCTCGGCCGGCGTCCGTCGGGGCTGGTGATGGGGCCGGCTGGAGCGGTCACTCATTCCGGCGACGCCGAGCTGCCGGTAGCGGCCCGCCCAGCGGGCGGCGGTGGTGTGGCTGACCTGGAAACGCTCCGCTGCCCGGCGCAGCGGCCAGCCGTCCTCGACGACACAGCGGGCCAGGCGAAGACGCCCGGTCTCGGTCAGCGGGGCATTACGGTGGGGCACGAGGGCCTCCTCGGATCGGCGCAGATGTCGCAATCCACACCGAACCCGGAGGCCCTCACCCGTTCAAGAACCCAGCACGCGTGTCACCAACGTCCCCGGACAACACATCTAGGGGGTGAGGCGGAGCATCGTGCCGACCGCCAGCCGGTCCGGGTCCGGCCCGATCACGGAGCGGTTCGCCGCGTACAGCGCCCGCCAGCCGCCTTTGACGCCGAAGCGGCGGGCGATCGCGCTCAGCGTGTCGCCGGGCTGTACGACATGGGCGCGGCCGCTCAGCCCGTACCGCTTGGAGCAGACCGGCCAGGCGCCCCAGCCCTGGACGCGCAGCACGTCCTCGGCGACGGTGATCTGCTGCGCCCGGGTGGCGAGGTCGGCGCGCCGGGCGTAACGGCGGCCGCCGAACTCCTCCCAGGTCGGCTGCCAGAACTGGAGCCCGCCGTAGAAGCCGTTGCCGGTGTCGGCGCGCCAGTCGCCGCCGCTCTCGCAGCCGGCGACGCACCCCCACGGCCACTGGTCCTGCACGCACGCCTCGACCGGCGTGGGCGCGGCGGCCGCGGCCAGGGCCGCCGCCGAGGGCAGCAGCGCCGCCACCAGGACGGCGACGCCCGCGGCCCGATATCGGATCTTCGACATCGAGGCAGGCTAGGCAGCGGCCGCCGGGCCAAGGCCCGTGCCGCGCGGAACACCGTTCACATGCCACCCGGTCGGAGTCACCCGTGCCCGCGCCGCCGGCACCGGCCTCCCGCACGCCCCTCGTACAACTCGTCGGCGCTCCACGCGTGACCCCGGCCGAGCCTTCCCCGTTGAACTCGGCATGAGACGACCGGGAACCGCCCGGCGTCGCACGCGAAAAGTCCAGGAGCCCCCGTGCCGCGCATGCTCGACGTCAGCGAGGACGTACGCGCCGAGATCGGCGACGAAGAAGCCGACCGGCTGCTGGCCGGCGAGAACGCCCCGGGCAGCTACGACTGCACCTCCTGCCGTACGCCCGGCGACTCCGAGCAGGAGCGCACCAGCACCGTCCTGTTCGTCGGCGAGGAGACCGCCGTCCTCGCCTTCGCCCACGCCAGCTGCATTCCGTCCCAGGTCGTCCGGGTGGCGGAGGAGCAGCTCCAGGGCGCTGTCGCCTCCATCACGGCGGCCGACGCCGCCGGCGGCGTGGCCGACTCGCTCGCGTCCGCCCACCCCGAGCAGGCGGTCCTCGGCGTCACCAGCGGCCTGGTCCTCATCGAGGGCGAGCTGCACCCGGCGCTCGTCGTGGAGCCGACCGCGCCGGTCGCCAGGCCCGGCTCGCAGGGTCTGACGGACGAGTTCCTGCCGCTCCTCGTCGAGCAGGGCTTCCAGCCCGTCACCGACGTCAACACCAGGCCCGCGCTGCTGCCCGGCTGGTCGGTGCTGGTCGCCATGGGCCAGCTGCACTCGGTGCTCCAGGCCGGTGCGGGCGGCACGGGCCAGGTCGCCTGGTGGCAGGCGCACCAGCCGCTCCAGGTCACCGAGGGCTGGCGGGCGGCGGCCAACAAGTCGCACACGGTGCTCGTCTTCGCCGCCCCGGTCGGCTCCATCGGCCAGCAGCCGCGCGAGGACCTGCTGCGCGACGCGCTGGAGAAGGCCGCGGCCAACGGCTGCCTGGTCGCCGCCGCGATGCCGCTGGCCGGCACGTGACGGACGACCGTCGGGCACCGGCCGTTCCGCGGCCCCGGCGGGCGCCTCTTTCCGAGGGCCGCCCGCATCCCGCGGACGGCGGGGTCGTTGGCACATACGTGCACGCATACGACCCCTTCCCACGCCCCTACCCGAGCTCCGGTCCCATCCCGGGCATGCGGCCCGCGCAGGACTCCTCCGCCGGGTTCTCGGCGACGCCGATCTACGACGCCCTGTACTCCGAGTACCGCCGGTCCTTCCGTACGCTGCCGGGCGACCGCAGCGGCGAGGAGGAGCTGGTCTTCCGGGCGTTCGGGACGCACCGGCAGCTCGGGCAGCAGGCGGGCTGGTCGGCGTACGCGCTGCCGCCGGGCCGGCGGAGCGGCGTGTAGGAACGGCCTGACGGCAGAACGGCAGAACGGCAGAACGGCCGGCAGGACTGCGGGAACGGCAGAACGGCAGAACGGCCGACCAGCAAGACTGCGGGAACGGCAGTACGGCCGAGGGCCGGGGCGTCGTCACGATGCCCCGGCCCTCGGCCGTACTCCTGCTTCCGCAGCTTCGGCTGCTTGCGCCGCTTCCGCTACTTCTTCTTGCTGCGCTTCTCGCGCACGCGCACCGAGATGTGCAGCGGCGTGCCCTCGAAGCCGAACTCCTCGCGCAGCCGGCGCTCGATGAAGCGGCGGTAGCCGGCCTCCAGGAAGCCCGAGGCGAAGAGCACGAACCGCGGCGGCTTGGTGCCCGCCTGCGTACCGAACAGGATGCGGGGCTGCTTGCCGCCGCGGATCGGGTGCGGGTGGGCGGCGACGAGCTCGCCGAGGAAGGCGTTGAGGCGGCCGGTGGGGACGCGGGTCTCCCAGCCGGCGAGGGCGGTCTCGATCGCCGGGACCAGCTTCTCCATGTGGCGGCCGGTCTTCGCGGAGACGTTGACCCGGGGCGCCCAGGAGACCTGCTGCATCTCGGTCTCGATCTCGCGCTCCAGGTAGTAGCGCCGCTCCTCGTCCAGCTCGTCCCACTTGTTGTACGCGATGACGATGGCGCGGCCGGACTCGACGGCCATGGTGATGATCCGCTGGTCCTGGACCGAGATGGCGTCCGTGGTGTCGATCAGGATGACCGCGACCTCGGCCTTCTCGACGGCGGCGGCCGTACGGAGCGAGGCGTAGTAGTCGGCACCGGACTGGAGGTGGACCTTCTTGCGGATGCCGGCGGTGTCGACGAACTTCCAGGTCTGGCCGCCGAGCTCGATCAGCTCGTCGACCGGGTCGCGGGTGGTGCCGGCCAGCTCGTTGACGACGACGCGGTCCTCGCCCGCCACCTTGTTGAGGAGGGAGGACTTGCCGACGTTGGGGCGGCCGATGAGGGCGATGCGGCGCGGGCCGCCGACGGCCTTGCCGAAGGTCTGCTCGGGGGCCTCGGGCAGGGCCTTCAGGACCTCGTCGAGGAGGTCGCCGGTGCCGCGGCCGTGCAGGGCGGAGACCGGGAACGGCTCGCCGAGGCCGAGGGACCACAGCATGGCGGCGTCGGCCTCGCCGGACTGGCCGTCGACCTTGTTGGCGGCGAGAACGACCGGCTTGCCGGCGCGGCGGAGCAGCCGGACGACGGCCTCGTCGGTGTCGGTGGCGCCGACGACGGCGTCGACGACGAAGACGACGGCGTCCGCGGCCTCGATGGCGAACTCGGCCTGGGCGGCGACGGAGGCGTCGATGCCGAGGACGTCCTGCTCCCAGCCGCCGGTGTCGACGACCTTGAAGCGGCGGCCGGCCCACTCGGCCTCGTAGGTGACGCGGTCGCGGGTGACGCCCGGCTTGTCCTCGACGACGGCCTCGCGGCGGCCGATGATGCGGTTCACCAGGGTCGACTTGCCGACGTTCGGGCGGCCGACGACGGCGAGGACGGGGAGCGGGCCGTGGCCGGCCTCCTCGATCGCGCCCTCGACGTCCTCCCGGTCGAAGCCCTCTTCCGCGGCGAGCTCCATGAACTCCGCGTACTCGGCGTCGCCAAGTGCCCCGTGGTCGTGCTGGTCGTTCATGAAGTCCGTTCCTTGATCATTCGTGGTCGGTGGGTTCCCGGGCGGGTGGCCTGTCGGCCGCCCCTCCGAGGCCCACTACTGAGAGTGTCGCTCAGCGCCCGGTGAGACGCCTGGCGTTTTTCAGGTGGTCGGTGAGCCGCTCCTGGATGCGGACGGTCGCCTCGTCCAGCGCCTTGCGGGTGCGGCGGCCGGAGCCGTCGCCGGCCTCGAAGGCGTCGCCGAAGACGATGTCGACGCGGCTGCGCAGCCGGGGCAGCCCCTTGATCAACCGTCCGGGCGTGTCCGTGCTTCCCAGTACGGCGACCGGGACGATCGGCGCGCCGCTGCGGACCGCGAAGTACGCGAGCCCGGCGCGGAGCGAGGCGAAGTCGCCCTCGCCGCGGGTGCCCTCGGGGAAGATGCCGAGGACGCCGCCGTGCTCCAGGACCGCGAGGGCCCGGGCTATCGCGGTGCGGTCGGTGCTGTCACGGTCGACCTTGAGCTGGCCGATGCCGTCCAGGAACCTGCCGAGCGGCCCGACGAACGCTTCCTTCTTGATGAGGAAGTGGACGGGCCGCGGGGCGGTGCCCATGAGCATGGGGCCGTCGATGTTGTGCGCGTGGTTGACGGCGAAGATGACGGGGCCGGAGGCCGGCACCCGCCAGGCGCCGAGGACGCGCGGCTTCCAGAAGCCGTACATCAGGCCGATGCCGATGCGACGGCCGACGGCGGCGCCCTTCTCGGAGGGCTGGGTCACTTCGCGGCCGTCCGCTTCTCCTCCACCAGGGTGACGACGCACTCGATGACCTGGTCGAGGGTGAGCTCGGTGGTGTCGACCTCGACGGCGTCGTCGGCCTTGGCGAGCGGGGAGGTCTTGCGGGACGAGTCGGCGGCGTCCCGCTTGATCAGGGCCTGCTGGGTGGCGTGAACGTCGGCGCCCTTGAGCTCGCCGGAGCGGCGGGCGGCGCGGGCCTCCGGGGAGGCGGTCAGGAAGATCTTCAGGTCGGCGTCCGGCAGGACGGTGGTGCCGATGTCCCGGCCCTCGACGACGATGCCGAGCTCGGCGCCCCTGGCGATGGACCGCTGGAGCTCCGTGATCAGGCTGCGCACCTCGGGGACGGCGCTGACCGCGCTGACCTTGGAGGTGACCTCCTCGGTGCGGATCGGGCCGGACGCGTCGACGCCGTCGACGGTGATGGTCGGCCGGGCCGGGTCGGTGCCGGAGACGATGACGGGCTTGGCGGCGGCGTTGGCGACGGCGTCGGCGTCGTGCACGTCGACGCCGTTGCTGATCATCCACCAGGTGATGGCCCGGTACTGGGCGCCGGTGTCGAGGTAGCTCAGCCCCAGCTTGGCGGCAACCGCCTTCGAGGTGCTCGACTTGCCCGTGCCGGAGGGGCCGTCGATGGCGACGATCACGGTTTCCACGGTGGGGAACGCCTTCCTGGATGAGCGAGAGGCCCCGGCGGACATGCGGGGACCCCCACAAGGTTACCGAGTCCGCCGCACCCGTTCGGCCCAGCGGGCCCGCGGAGCCGCCCGACGGGGGCGGCTGCCCCGCTCAGCCCGTCCGCAGCGCCCAGCCCCGTTCCCTCAGCGACTCGCTCAGGACCGGCGCCGCCGAGGGGTCCACCATGAGCTGGACGAGGCCCGCCTGCTGGCCCGTGGCGTGGTCGATGCGGACGTCCTCGATGTTGACGCCCGCGCGGCCCGCGTCGGCGAAGATGCGGGCGAGCTCGCCCGGCTGGTCGCTGATGAGGACGGCGACGGTCTCGTACGTGGTGGGGGCGGCGCCGTGCTTGCCGGGGACGCGGGCGCGGCCGGCGTTGCCGCGGCGCAGGACGTCCTCGACGCCGGACGCGCCGGCGCGGCGCTTGGCGTCGTCGCCGGACTGGAGCGCGCGCAGGGCCCGTACCGTCTCGTCGAGGTCGGCGGCGACGCCCGCGAGGACGTCGGCGACCGGCCCGGGGTTGGCGGAGAGGATCTCGACCCACATGCGCGGGTCGGACGCGGCGATGCGGGTGACGTCTCGGATGCCCTGGCCGCAGAGGCGTACGGCCGACTCGTCGGCCTCCTCCAGGCGGGCGGCGACCATCGACGAGACGAGCTGCGGGGTGTGCGAGACGAGCGCGACGGCCCGGTCGTGGGCGTCGGCGTCCATGACGACGGGGACGGCCCGGCAGAGCGCGACCAGCTCCAGCGCGAGGTTGAGGACCTCGGTGTCGGTGTCGCGGGTGGGCGTGAGCACCCACGGGCGCCCCTCGAAGAGGTCGGCGGTGGCGGCGAGCGGACCGGAGCGCTCCTTGCCGGACATCGGGTGGCTGCCGATGTACGCGGTGAGGTCGAGGCCGAGCTCCTCCAGCTCCCGCTTGGGGCCCGCCTTGACGCTGGCGACGTCGAGGTAGCCGCGGCCGAGTCCGGCGCGGATGGCGTCGGCGAGGGTGCCGGCGACGTGCGCGGGCGGCACGGCGACCAGGACGAGGTCCACCGGTCCCGCGGGCGCCTCGTCCGTGCCCGCGCCGAGCGCGGCGGCCGTGCGGGCCCGGGCCGGGTCGTGGTCGCGGAGGTGGACGGTGACGCCGCGCCCGGCGAGCGCGAGCGCCGCCGAGGTGCCGATCAGGCCGGTTCCGATGACGAGCGCGGTTCTCACTGGGCGATGTCCTTGCGCAGGGCGGCCGCGGCACCGAGGTAGACGTGCGCGATCCGGGACTTGGGCAGTTCCGACTCGACGTGCGCGAGGAGCCGTACGACCCTCGGCATCGCACCCTCGATGTCGAGTTCCTGGGCGCAGATCAGCGGGACGTCCACGATCCCGAGGCCGCGGGCGGCCGCGGCGGGGAAGTCGCTGTGGAGGTCGGGCGTGGCCGTGAACCAGATGCTGATCAGGTCGTCGGCGGTCAGCCCGTTGCGTTCGAGCACGGCGGTGAGCAGCTCCCGCACCTGCTCGTGCATGTGTCCGGCGTCGTCCCGCTCCAACTGGACGGCGCCCCGGACGGCTCGTACCGCCACCTCGTACTCCTTCTGGCCTGCGTGGGTGCTTCGGCCAGCCTAACCAGCCGCCCGGAGAGCGTGGCGCGGCGCCCGCCACGCGAGACGGGTTCGCCCACCCGGTCGCCCACCCGCACCCCGCCGCGGCGGCGGGGAGGTAGAACTGTCGGCATGTTGCTGCACGTCGTACCGCTGGACGAATGGTCCGCCGATCCCGACCGCCCCTACGCCCCGCCCTCCCTCGCCGCCGAGGGCTTCGTCCACTGCTCGCCGGACGAGCCCGCCGCCCTCGCCATCGCGGACGGGCACTACCGGGACGCTCCGGGGACGCTGCTCGTCCTGGTGATCGACGAGTCGCGGCTGGCCGGCGAGGTCCGCTGGGAGGGGTCGCGGGACACGCTCTTCCCGCACGTGTACGGGCCGATCGAGCGGGCCGCGGTCACGGCGGTCCTGCGGGTACGGCGGGACGCGGACGGCCGGGCGAGGGAGCTGACGCCCTGGGCGTAGGCGGGAGGACGGCTCGCGTGGTCCGGACGCCCCTCAGGGGCCGCCGGGCCGGGCGCCCGGGGGTGGACCGCACGCCGGGCCCACACCCGAGCGGAATTGATCTTCCGCGCCCAGTCGCCCTGCCCTAGCCTGGCGCGCATGACTCCCGAGGAACTGGTGCGCGACCACACGATCTACTCGTGTGTCATGGGGTCGCGCGCGTTCGGTCTGGCCACCGAGGACAGCGACACCGACCGCAGGGGTGTGTATCTCGCCCCGACCCCGCTGTTCTGGCGCTTCGACAAGCCGCCGGCGCATGTGGAGGGCCCGGCCGAAGAGCAGTTCAGCTGGGAGCTGGAACGCTTCTGCGAGCTGGCCCTGCGCAACAACCCCAACGTCCTGGAGTGCCTGCACTCCCCCGTCGTCGAGCACGCCGACGCGCTCGGCCGCGAACTCCTCTCGCTGCGCGGCGCGTTCCTGTCCCGCCGGGCGCACGCCACCTTCGTGCGGTACGCGGGCGGCCAGCGCCGCAAGCTCGACGCCGACGTGCGCCAGTACGGCGCCCCCCGCTGGAAGCACGCCATGCATCTGCTGCGCCTGCTCACCAGCTGCCGTGACCTGCTGCGCAGCGGCGAGCTGCGCATCGACGTCGGCGAGGACCGCGAGCGGCTGCTCGCGGTCAAGCGGGGCGAGGTGCCCTGGCCGGAGGTCGAGTCCTGGATGAACCGCCTGCAGGACGAGGCCGACCAGGCGCACGCCACCAGCCCCCTCCCCGAGACCCCGGACCACGCCCGGATCGAGGACTTCCTGACCCGCGCCCGCCGCGCCTCAGCCCTCCGCGTCCTGGAGCCCGGGCACCCCGGGGCCGACCGCCTGGAGTCCGGCCGTCCCGAGCCCGGCCGTCCCGAGCCCGGCCGCCTGGAGCCGGATCCGGACGACGAACTCCCCGAGCGCCTCCCGCCCGTCGGCCTCGCCCCGTAGCGCCGACGCGGCCCGCGCCGCGTCGAGCAGCGCGTGCAGCCGCGTTCACGCGTCCCAGAGCGCGCCGAAGGTGAGCAGTTCGCCGTGGTACTCGACGCGGTCCACCCACTCCGCCGGCCACGCGTCGGCGCCCAGGTGGGCGCCCGCGAAGGCGCCGGTGAGCGCGGCGATCGAGTCGGAGTCGCCGCGGGTGCAGGCGGCGCGGCGGAGGGCGGTCAGGGGCTCGTCGGGGAAGAGGAGGAAGCACAGCAGGGCGGTGGCGAGGGCCTCCTCGGCGATCCAGCCGTCGCCGGTGTACCCGCAGGGGTCGAGCTCGGGGTCGGCGGTGCGCTGGACGGCGTCCAGGCGCTCCAGGACGGCCAGGCACTCGTCCCAGCCGCGCCGGACGAAGTGGAGCGCGTCGGGGTCCTGGGAGCGGGTCCACAGGTCGCCGAGCCAGTGCTCGTGGTAGCGGTCGCGGTTCTCGTACGCGTACGAGCGGAGCCGGCCGACCAGCCCGGCCGGGTCCACGCCCTGGGCGAGCAGGTACACGGCGCGGGCCGTCAGGTCGGAGGCGGCGAGCGCGGTGGGGTGGCCGTGCGTGAGGGCGGACTGGAGCTGGGCGGCGCCGGCGCGCTGCTCGTCGCTCAGGCCGGGCACGAGGCCGATGGGCGCGACCCGCATGTTGGCGCCGCAGCCCTTGGAGTGGATCTGGCTGGCGTCCTGCCAGGCCCGGTCGGTGTCCAGGAGCCGGCAGGCGACCATGCAGGTGCGGCCGGGCGCGCGGTTGTTCTCCGGGGAGTGGTACCAGTCGACGTACTCCTCCCGCAGCGGCCGGACCAGCCGCAGCGGGGCCAGCACGCCCCGGTCCATGGCGGTGCGGATACCCCGGGCGAAGGCGAGGGTCATCTGGGTGTCGTCGGTGACGTACGCGGTGCCCCTGCGCACCGGCAGCTCCATCGACCGCCACGGGCCGCACTTCGCGAGGATCTGCGGCACGTCGTTGAACTCCGTCGGAAAGCCGAGCGCGTCACCGAGCGCCAGTCCGAACAGCGCCCCCGTCGCTGCCTGCTTCGTCCGCTGGGCCATGGGCATCCCGCCTGCCGTGCCGCCAGCCGTTCCGCCTGCCGTTCCGCCTGCCGTTCCGTCCGTCGTTCCGTTGGTCATTCCGTCCGTCCTTCCGGTCGCAGCAGCGGCGGGTGGAGTGCCGTGGCCTCCCCCGCCCGGTAGAGAGCGGCCGGTTTCCCCCGTCCGCCGGTGCGGCGCGGCGGTGCCTCGACCGGCCGGACGAAGCCGGGGGTGGCGAGGACCTTGCGCCGGAAGTTGGGGCGGTCGAGTGCGACGCCCCAGACCGTCTCGTACACCTGCCGCAGCTCGCCGAGGGTGAACTCGGACGGGCAGAAGGCTGTGGCGAGACACGTGTACTCGAGCTTGGCGCCGACCCGTTCGCGGGCGTCGGCGAGGATCCGGTCGTGGTCGAAGGCGAGGTCGCCGGCGTCCTCGTACGGCAGCCAGCGCGCCTGTGCCGCGTCCCCGCCGCCGCGCGGCTCGGGGAGGTCGGGGACGAGCGCGGTGAACGCGACGGAGACGACCCGCATCCGGGGGTCGCGGTCCGGCTCGCTGTAGGTGCGGAGCTGTTCGAGGTGGAGCCGGGCGGCGGTGGTGCCGGACAGGCCGGTCTCCTCGGCGAGTTCGCGGCGCGCGGCCCGTTCGGCGGACTCCTCGGGCAGCACGAAGCCGCCGGGCAGGGCCCAGGCGCCGGCGTAGGGCTCCTGGCCGCGTTCGACGAGCAGGACGTGCAGGCGGCCGTCGCGGACGGTGAAGACGGCGAGGTCGGCGGTGACGGCGAACGGTTCGAAGGCGTGCTTGTCGTACGTGTCGGTGCTCACAGGGCTCACAGGGCTCACAGATCGTGCGGGGCGGTGAAGTGCCAGCCCTCCGCGAGCAGCGCGTCGACGGCGGCCACGGCCGTCGCGAGGCGCTCCTCGGGCGGGCCGGTGAGGACGACGGTCCGGCGGCCGGTGCGGGCGAGCCGGGTGAGGAGGCGGGCCGTCATCCACACCCGCAGGCCCTCGGCGCCGGGCACCGGCGACGGCGTGCCCCGGTGGTCGGTCAGCAGCCACAGGTGGTGCCGGCCGCGGGCGGCTATCTCGCCGGTGGCCGGGCTCGCGGTACCGAGGTGGCGCTCGTGCCGGATGCTGAGCGCGAAGGCGTCGCCGTCGCAGAAGAGCACGGGCGAGCCGTCCCGGGCCGCCTCGTCCTCGCGGTCGGCCTGGCGCTGCGCGAGGACGGGGAAGTCCTCGGAGCGCAGCCGGTGGTACGGCGGACCTTCCGGCAGTGCGTCCGGTACGTGACGGGTCCGGGCCCAGGGGCCGCCGCGCCGCCGGTAGTGGTCGGTGAGCGCCCGGACCAGCGTGGTGGCGCCGGTGGACTCGGCGCCGAGGACGACGACCCGCCGGGTGAGCGCGGCCCGCACCGGGGCCTCCAACTCCGCCCAGTGGGCGGCGGGGTCCGTGCGGACGGCGTCGTCGGCTTCGGGCTCCGGGGTGAAGACCGCGTCGACCGGCTCGCGGACTTCCAGCTGCTCCGCACCGATGACCAGGGCCTCCGGGTGCAGCTCCCGCATCCAGGCGACGCGGTCGTCGAGCGGCGCGGAGTCGGCGGCGGAGCCGCGGACGAGGACGGTGACGCGGTCGCAGTGCTGGGCGGCGGTGCGGACGAGCCGGTGGTGGCCCGCGTGCGGCGGGTTGAACGCGCCGACGACGAGCCCGTGCCCGTAACGGATCCTGCTCATGCCCCACCCCCTCAAGCCTTAAGAGTCAATCTGACTATAAAAGCGGGAGGGCTCGACCACAAGTGCGAAACCGGGTGCCGGAAGCCGGAAGACGGAGACGAGAACGCGAGAGAGGCCCGTGACCGCCGGGCGGGCGGTCACGGGCCTCTCGGGAGGGGTGCGGGTGCGGCCTAGAGGCCGACCTCCTTCATCAGCATGCCGACCTCGGTGTTGCTGAGCCGGCGCAGCCAGCCCGACTTCTGGTCGCCCAGGGTGATCGGGCCGAAGGCCGTACGGACCAGCTTCTCGACCGGGAAGCCCGCCTCGGCGAGCATCCGGCGCACGATGTGCTTGCGGCCCTCGTGGAGAACGACCTCGACCAGGTAGTTCTTGCCGGTCTGCTCGACGACCCGGAAGTGGTCGGCGCGCGCGTAGCCGTCCTCCAGCTGGATGCCGTCCTTCAGCCGCTTGCCGACCTCGCGGGGCAGCGGGCCGGTGATGGCGGCCAGGTAGGTCTTCTTCACGCCGTACTTGGGGTGGGTGAGACGGTGGGCCAGCTCGCCGTGGTTGGTGAGCAGGATGATGCCCTCGGTCTCGGTGTCGAGCCGGCCGACGTGGAAGAGCCGCGTCTCGCGGTTGGTGACGTAGTCGCCGAGGCACTGGCGGCCGTCGGGGTCCTCCATGGTGGAGACGACGCCCTCCGGCTTGTTCAGCGCGAAGAACTGGTACGACTGCGTCGCGACGGTCAGGCCGTCGACGCGGATCTCGTCCTTCTCGGCGACGCGCAGGCCCTGCTCAAGGACGATCTCGCCGTTGACCTCGACGCGGGCCTGCTCGATCAGCTCCTCGCAGGCGCGGCGGGAGCCGTAGCCGGCGCGGGCCAGGACCTTCTGCAGGCGCTCGCCCTCCTGCTCGGCGCCCGGGAAGGTCTTGGGGGTCTTGATCTGGGGCACGTTCGCGTACCGCTCGCGGTTGCGCTCCTCCGCGCGGGCCTCGTACTCGCGCGAGCGCGCCGGAGCCGTGCGGCCGCCGCCGCGCTTCGGGGACTGCTTGGGTCCGCCCTTGGCGCCGCCGCGGGCCGCGTCGCCGCGACCGCGCTTCGGGCCGCCGCCCTGACCGCCGTCGGAGGGGCGGCCCGCCATGCCCTCGACGTCGTAGCTGCGCTCCTCGGGGCGGGGGCGACGCGTGCGGCCGGCGCTCTGACCGCCCTGGCCACCCGAACGGCCCTGGCCGCCCTGGCCGCCCTGGCCGCCGCCCTGACGGCCCTGGCCGCCCCGCTCGTCGCGGTTGTTCCCCGCGCCCCGGTAGTTGCCGCGGCCGCCGCTCTTGGCACCACGGCTCCCGCCGTTGTTTCCGCTGTTCCTGCCGCTGCTGCTTCGCATCAAACTTCCGTCGTCTTGTCGTCTTCGGCTGCGTCCGGATCGTCTGCATCCGGATCGAACGACGGAACACCCTCCAGACTGTCCGGCTCAACCGCCTCCGCCTCGGGGAGGAAGGGTGCGAGCTCCGGAAGCTCGTCCAGGCCGCGCAGGCCCATCCGCTCCAGGAAGTAGTTCGTCGTCCTGTACAGGATCGCACCTGTTTCGGGTTCCGCGCCCGCCTCCTCGACCAGACCGCGCTGGAGGAGGGTGCGCATGACCCCGTCGCAGTTCACCCCGCGCACCGCGGAGACGCGGGAGCGGCTGACCGGCTGGCGGTAGGCGACGACCGCGAGGGTCTCCAGGGCCGCCTGGGTGAGCCGGGCCTGCTGCCCGTCCAGGACGAAGGCCTCGACGGCGGGCGCGTAGGCGGCGCGGGTGTAGAACCGCCAGCCGCCGGCCACGAGCCGCAGCTCGAAGCCGCGGCCCTGGGCGGTGTACTCGTCGGCGAGCTCGCGCAGGGCGTCGCCGACCTCGCGCGGGGTGCGGTCCAGGACCTTGGCGAGGTGGGCCTCGGTGGCGGGCTCGTCGACGACCATGAGGACGGCTTCGAGGGCGGGCTTGAGGTCGAGGTCGCTCATGAAGCTGCCTCCTGGTCGAATTCGTCGGTGACGGCGCTCGCCGCGTCCGTCCCGTTCCCGCCGGTCCAGGAGACGGTGAGGTCCCCGAGGGCGGTCTCCTGGTCGAGGGCGACGGCCTTCTCCCGGTAGAGCTCCAGGAGCGCCAGGAACCGCGCCACGACCGTGAGGGTGTCGTCCACGCCCGCCACCAGCTCCCGGAAGCCGAGCGTGCCGTGCTCGCGCAGCAGCGCGACGACCATGCCCGCCTGCTCGCGGACGCTCACCAGCGGGGCGTGGATGTGGTCGACGTACACCTGCGGCTTGGCCTTGGGCTGCATCGCCTTGACCGCGAGCTTCGCGAAGCCCTCGGCCCCGATGGAGATCACGACCTCGGGGAGCAGCTCGGCGTGGTGCGGTTCGAGGCCGACCGTGCGCGGATGGCGCCGCCCCTCCGCCTCCCAGCGCTCGGCGAGGATCTCCGCGACCTGCTTGTACGCGCGGTACTGCAACAACCGCGCGAACAACAGGTCCCGCGCCTCGAGCAGCGCCAGATCCGCCTCGTCCTCGACCTCGGCGGCCGGCAGCAGCCGCGCGGCCTTCAGATCGAGCAGCGTCGCCGCCACCACCAGGAACTCGGTCGTCTGGTCCAGGTCCCAGTCCGGTCCCATGGCCCTGATGTGCGCCATGAACTCGTCCGTCACCTTCGACAGCGCGACCTCGGTGACGTCCATCTTGTGCTTGGCGATCAACTGGAGGAGCAGATCGAACGGCCCCTCGAAGTTCGCCAGTCGCACGGTGAACCGCCCGTCGGCGTCGGCGGCGGTGCCGGTGGGCGCGACGGGGCGTGCGCCGTCGTGGGCCGGGTGCCTGGCCGGCGGCCCGGCCTGGGCCCCGTCCCCGGACTCCGGAGCGCTCCCGGCCTCCGGCTCGGGTCCGGCCTGGGACCCGGCCGCGGACTCCGGCTCGGGCTCAGCCACCGGCTCGGGTCCGGCCTGCGGGCCGTCCGCGCCCTCGGGCTCCGTCGCTGCGCCCTCGACTGCCGCCAGTGGCCCTCGCGCCGCCCCGGGCCCGCGCCCCAGCGCCCTGCGGCGCGGTGGGCGGGACGTTTCGTCAGAGGGTGGGGGCACGGGTGGGTCCTGGTGGAGCGGGGCGGGGTGCGGCTGCGCGCAGCGTAGCGTCAGCGGCCGCGGAGGCGGCGGACGAGGATGCTCGCGTCGCCGCGGGACTCCAGGTCGGCCAGGACGACGGCGACCGCCTCGCGGACGATGCGGCCGCGGTCGACGGCGAGGCCGTGCTCGCCGCGGAGCACCAGGCGGGCGTGCTCCAGGTCCATCAGCTCCTCGGCGGAGACGTAGACCGTGATCTTCTCGTCGTGGCGCTCGCGCCCGCTCGGCCGCCGGTTGGCCGCGGTGCGGCCGCGGCGCCGGGCCTGGGCCGGCGCGGTCGCGTCGGCCTCCCGGGAGTCCCGCGAGTCCCGGGCGCGCGGCTCCGCCGCCTCGGAGTCCGCGGGAGCGTGCTCGGCCGGTCCGGAACCGGAGCCCTCGGCCCCCGCACCCGTCGCCGCGCCCGCCGCCGAGTCGCTCTCGCCCGCCGGTGGCGGCACGGTGCGGCGCGGCGAGGAGGACTGCAGCGCCATCCCCCCGGTCGTACGGAACAGTTCGTCGGCGCCGGGCAGACTCACTCGGCGTGACACCGGGCGAGCACCTCCCTGGCGAGCTGACGGTAGGCGGCGGCGCCCACGCTGTTCGAGGCGTACGTGGTGATGGGCTCGCCCGCGACCGTGGTCTCGGGGAAGCGGACCGTACGGCCGATGACGGTGTGGTACACGTGGTCGTCGAAGGCCTCGACCACACGGGCCAGGACCTCGCGGCTGTGCACCGTGCGCGAGTCGTACATCGTGGCGAGGATGCCGTCGAGCTCCAGGTCGGGGTTGAGCCGCTCCTGGACCTTCTCGATCGTCTCGGTCAGCAGGGCCACACCGCGCAGCGCGAAGAACTCGCATTCCAGCGGCACGATGACCTTGTGAGCGGCCGTCAGGGCGTTCACGGTCAGCAGGCCGAGCGAGGGCTGACAGTCGATCACGATGTAGTCGTAGTCGTTCATCAGCGGCTTCAGGGCGCGCTGCAGCGTCGACTCGCGCGCGACCTCGGAGACCAGCTGGACCTCGGCCGCCGAGAGGTCGATGTTGCTCGGCAGCAGGTCCATGTTGGGCACGGCGGTCTTGAGCAGCACCTCGTCCGCCGACATGCCCCGCTCCATGAGCAGGTTGTAGACGGTGAGGTCGAGCTCCATCGGGTTCACGCCGAGGCCGACCGACAGGGCGCCCTGCGGGTCGAAGTCGACGAGCAGCACCCGCCGTCCGTACTCGGCGAGCGCGGCGCCCAGGTTGATGGTCGACGTGGTCTTGCCGACGCCGCCCTTCTGGTTGCACATCGCGATGATCTTCGCGGGGCCGTGGTCGGTCAGCGGGCCCGGGATCGGGAAGTACGGCAGGGGCCGTCCGGTCGGGCCGATCCGCTCGCGGCGCTGGCGGGCAGCGTCGGGTGCGAGGGTGGCCGCGTACTCCGGGTCGGGCTCGTACTCGGCGTCGGGGTCGTAGAAGTGCCCCTCGGGCACCTCGTCATAGGCGGCGAAGTGGGTGGACTCTCGGCCCATCTCGTTGCCGGCCGTGGCGTTCACGTGTAGGCCGTCCGTCATCTTCATCGTATGGGCTGGCGTCATGGGCTGGTGCGTCGCGAAGGTCCGCACCGCGACGGAGCCGATCGGGGCTCCTGGCTCGCCACTCCCGGGAGTAAATGTCGACTCATTCACAAGTCGTCTTACCTCCTTGGAAGTGGTCAGGAACATTTATCGATAGGTCAGCGTGGCACCATGCCGACGGTTGGCGACTCTATGGCGTGTCACCGCTCCGCAGCAACACAATCCGCCGGACCCGGCCCGATGTGTCGGCAACCGAACACCTCGCTGTCAAGGGTGCGCAGGCATGGAACCGCACGTTTCAGGGGTGCGCGAAACGGTTAAAGAGTTACGTTCGAGGCGAGTTGACCAGGCGTCGGAACGTGGCCGGACACACAGCGGGCCGGACCTTGCTCATCAAGGTCCGGCCCGGTGTGTGTGGTTGACGGCGCGAGTTGACAGCCCGTCTAAAGGAGTCAGCCCAGGAGGCTGTTCAGCTCGAGGTGCTCGTAGCCGTGCGCCTCGGCGACCTCCTTGTAAACGACCTTGCCGTCATGGGTGTTGAGACCCTTGGCGAGCGCGGCGTCGCGGCGCAGCGCCTCGACCCAGCCGTTGTTCGCCAGCGACACGATGTAGGGCAGCGTGGCGTTGGTGAGGGCGTAGGTGGAGGTGTTCGGAACCGCGCCCGGCATGTTGGCGACGCAGTAGAAGACCGAGTTGTGGACCTGGAAGGTCGGCTCGGCGTGGGTGGTCGGGTGGGAGTCCTCGAAGCAGCCGCCCTGGTCGATGGCAATGTCGACAAGGACACTTCCGGGCTTCATCTTGGCGACGAGCTCGTTGGTGACCAGCTTCGGGGCCTTGGCACCCGGGATGAGGACGGCACCGACGACGAGGTCGGCCTCGACGACGGCCTTCTCCAGCTCGAAGGCGTTGGAGACGATCGTCTTGACCTTCGTGCCGAAGATCTTGTCGGCCTCGCGGAGCTTGTTGATGTCGCGGTCCAGCAGGGTCACGTGGAAGCCCAGACCGATGGCGATCTGCACGGCGTTCCAGCCGGAGACGCCGCCGCCGATGACGACGCACTCGCCGGCGTGGGTGCCGGGGACGCCACCGGGGAGCACGCCGCGGCCGCCGGCCGAGCGCATCAGGTGGTAGGCGCCGACCTGCGGGGCCAGGCGGCCCGCGACCTCGGACATCGGGGCGAGCAGCGGGAGCGCGCGGTTGGCGGTCTCGACCGTCTCGTAGGCGATGGCGGTGGTGCCGGAGGCCAGGAGGGCGTCCGTGCACTCCTTGGAGGCGGCGAGGTGCAGGTAGGTGAAGAGCGTCTGGTCCTTGCGGAGACGGTGGTACTCCTCCGCGATCGGCTCCTTCACCTTGAGCAGCAGGTCCGCGATGGCCCAGACCTCGTCGGCGGTGCCGAGGATCTCGGCGCCGGCGGCGACGTACTCCTCGTCCGTGATGGAGGAACCGACACCGGCGTTCTGCTCGATGAAGACCTGGTGGCCGTTGCGGACGAGCTCGTGGACACCGGCAGGGGTGATGGCCACGCGGAACTCGTTGTTCTTGACCTCGCGGGGGATGCCGACCTTCATCGTCGATCACGGTCCTTGAATCAGGGGGATGAAACGGGGGTGATGAATACATACCCGGATGCACGGCGGCACACCGGGACACACCACGTTCGAACGCGGCACACCCAGTCTAATGAAGGAGTTCCTGCTGTCTAGCCTTTCAAAGTACTAATCTTCGACAGAAGCACTGCGGATTTCGTAGGCGGAAGCCTCGCTTCCAAGGAGCCTGTCGGCCGCGGACCGGTGCAGCCGGGCGGCGGCCGGGTCGCCGAGCCGGTCCAGGGTGTCGGCCAGCCTGAGCTGCAGCGCCGCCTGCAGCCGTACGTCCCCGGCGCGGCGCGCCCAGTCGACGGCCTCCTCGCAGGTCCGCAGGCACTCCTCGGGGCGTCCGGCGTACTCCTGGACCCGCGCCGCCTCGCTCAACGCCCGTGCGTAGCCCGGGAGATCGGCGAGCCGGCGGTACCCCGCGGCGGCCGCGCGCCAGTTGCGCAGGGCCTCCCCGTACCGCCCGGCGTAGGTGTGCACGGCGCCGAGCCGGCCGTAGAGCCGGGCCTGGTCGGCGCGCTCGTCGCGGGCGAGGCGCTGGGCGAGGGCGCGGCCGTACCAGTCACCGGCCCGCTGCCAGTCCCCCAGCTCCTGATAGCTGCCACCTACGGATTCCATTGCGCGGCCGATCGCGTACGGGTCATTTGCTTCCCTTCCCGCGTCCAAAGCCGACCGATATCGCAGCAGAGCGTCCTGGGTGCGACCGGTTCCGGCATCGAGGTCGGCCAGGTTGAGCAGGGCCGCGGCCCGCTCGCGGTGCAGTCCGCGCCGCTCGGCGACGTCCAGGACGAGCCGGTGCAGCCCGTAGAGGTCGGGGGCGGCGGCCTCGGCGCCCCGGTGCGCCGTGAGCGCCCGGACCAGGGCCGCGATCAGCCGGCGGGCCAGGGTGTCGAACTCTCCGTCGGCGACCGCGAGCCGGGCGGCGGCGAGCAGCACCGGGCGGCGGCTGTCGAGCCAGGCGGCGGCGGTGGCGGCGTTCGGGAAGCGCAGGGCGCGTGGCAGGCCGGCGAGCCTGCGGCGGGCCGGGGAGCCCTCGGGTTCGGTGACCGCGCGGCTGGACTGGAGGAGCCGCACGGTCCGCTCCAGCATCCGGGCCCGGGCCAGCTGCACCTCCGCCGGGCGGTCGCGCTCCTCCAGCTCGGCGCGCAGCAGCGGGACGAGGTGGGCGGGGACCTCGTACTGTCCGTCGGACTGCCCGTCGCCCTGTCCGGTCCGCGCCGCCGTCTCCCGTACGAGTCCGAGCGCGGCGAAGTCCGCGAGGGTGGTCGCGGCGGCGGAGACGGAGCAGCCGGCCAGGGCGGAGGCGGTGTGGGCGTCGACCCGGCCGAGCGGGGCGAGGCCGAGGTGTCGCAGTATCCGGGCGGCGGGCTGCGGCAGGGACTCGTGGACCAGGGCGAAGGCACGGCCGACCGGGTCGCCGGTGCGGGCGCGCAGCCGCTTGGTGAGGTCGGCGACGGAGGCCTGGGGGCGGGCGGCGAGCCAGCCGCCGGCCAGCACGAGCGCGGCCGGCATCCCGCCGCACTCCTCGGCGAGGCTCTCGGCGGCCTGCGGGTCGACGGTGACGCGGACCGAGCCGGTGTAGGCGGTGAGCAGTTCGATGGCCGACTTGGGGTCGAGGCCGCCGAGGGTGCAGGGGCGGACGTCGGGGATGCCGGTGAGCGGGCCGCGGGCCACGCCGACGACCAGGGTGTCGGGGTTGTCGGGGAGCAGCGGGTCGACCTGTTCGGCGTCGACGGCGTCGTCGAGCAGCAGCAGCGCGCGGCGGCCGGCGAAGGCGGCGCGGACCAGGGCGGCGAGCTCCTCCTCGGCCGCGCCGGGCGGCTGCGCGACGCCGAGCGCGGCGAGCAGGTCCTGGGCGGCGCGGGCGGTGGGGACGGGGTCGCCGCCCGGTTCGGTGAGGCGGGCCCGGAAGACGCCGTCGGGATAGGCGTCAGCGAGTGTGGCGACGAGTTCCTCGGCGAGCGCGGTGCGGCCGGAGCCGGGCTTGCCTGCGATGAGCAGCACCCGGGCGCGCGGGGCCTTGCGGCCGGTGAGGGTGTCGAGCCCGGTGCGTTCGATGTCGGCGCGCAGCGCCTTCAGCTCCCGCTGGCGGCCGTAGAACCGCGCGGGGTCGACCTCCCCCAGACTTCGTCCGGGGGCACCCCCGACCGCCTGATCCGTCACGGGCCACGCTCCGTCCACCTGCGCACCACCATCCCGCGGGGGCTCCGCGCGGGCGCTCTTGAGCGTAGTTCAGGCGGCCCCGCCGACCCGGCGGAGCGCGGCGGACAAATCGCCCGATCGGATCACTGGATTGTCGGACCGCCGCGCTCCCCCGCGCCGGAAGGGGGCTACGCCTCGAAGGGACGCGCCGGCCACGGCGCGTCCGCCCGGCGCAGCGCGTCCAGGCCGTCCCCGGTCCGGGCCGCCATCAGCGACAGCACGCCGACGACCAGGCAGTTGTTGTGCAGCTCGCCGGCGAGCACCCCGCGCACGAGGTCGGGGAGCGGCACCCGGGCGAGCTCCATGTCGGCCTCCTCCTCGGAGACCTCGAAGCGCTCGCCCTCCGCCTCGGACAGATCGCGGGCGAGGAAGATCCGTACGGCCTCGTCGCAGCCGCCCGGGGTGGTGTAGACGTCCGTGAGCACCCGCCAGTCCTCGGCCTTGACGTGCGCCTCCTCGTACAGCTCGCGCTGCGCCGCGTGCAGCGGGTTCTCGCCGGGCACGTCGAGCAGTCCGGCCGGGATCTCCCACAGCTTCTGCCGCACCGGGTGCCGGTACTGCTTCAGCAGCAGCACCCGGTCCTGCTCGTCGAGGGCGACGACCGCGACCGAACCGGGGTGGACCTGGTAGTCGCGGCGGGCGACCGAACCGTCGGGCATGACCACGTCGTCCGTGCGGACACTCGTCTTGTTGCCCTGGAAGGGGGTGGTGGTGGCGACGACCCGCCACTCCTCCGGGGTGTCCTGCACCTGCATCGTCGAGTCCTCCCACATACGTCAGCACCTGCCCAAGCACATACGAAAGCCGGGGTACGCGCCCTCGCGTGAGGACCCGTACCCCGGCAACGTTAACCCCCGGCGGCTACTTGGCCGTCTTGCCCGTCTTGCGCTCGACGGCCGCCTTCACCAGGCCCGCGAAGAGCGGGTGCGGGCGGGTCGGGCGAGACTTGAGCTCCGGGTGCGCCTGGGTGGCGACCAGGTAGGGGTGGACGTCCTTCGGGTACTCGACGAACTCGACGAGCTTGTTGTCCGGGGACGTGCCGGAGAAGACCAGGCCGGCCTTCTTCTCCAGCTCCGCGCGGTACGCGTTGTTCACCTCGTAGCGGTGACGGTGGCGCTCCTCGACGTACGGCTCGCCGGCGTAGGTCTCGCGGACGACCGAGCCCTCGGCGAGCTTCGCCGGGTAGAGGCCCAGGCGCATCGTTCCGCCCAGGTCGCCCGCGCCCTCGACGTACGCCAGCTGCTCCTCCATCGTCGAGACGACGGGGTGCGCGGTGGCCGGGTCGAACTCGGTGGAGTTGGCCTCGGGGATGTCGGCCAGGTTGCGCGCGGCCTCGATCACGATGCACTGCAGGCCGAGGCAGATGCCGAGCAGCGGCACCTTGTTCTCGCGGGCGTACTGGATCGCGCCGACCTTGCCGGACACACCGCGGTCGCCGAAGCCGCCGGGGATGAGGATCGCGTCGCAGTCGCTCAGCTGCTTCTCGGCGCCGGCCTGGGTCTTGCAGTCGTCGGAGGTGACCCACTTGACCTTGACCCGGGCCTTGTTGGCGAAGCCGCCGGCCCGCATGGCCTCGGTCACCGACAGGTAGGCGTCGGGCAGGTCGATGTACTTGCCGACGAGGGCGACGGTGACCTCGTGCTCCGGGTTGTGCACCCGGTCCAGGAGGTCCTCCCAGACGGTCCAGTCGACGTCGCGGAAGGGCAGGTCGAGCTTGCGGACGACGTAGGCGTCCAGGCCCTCGGTGTGCAGGACCTTCGGGATGTCGTAGATCGACGGGGCGTCGATGGCGGCGACGACCGCGGCCTCGTCGACGTCGCACATCAGCGAGATCTTGCGCTTGATGGCGGTCGGGACCTCGCGGTCGGCGCGCAGCACGATCGCGTCGGGCTGGATGCCGATGTTGCGCAGGGCGGCGACCGAGTGCTGGGTCGGCTTCGTCTTCAGCTCGCCGGACGGGCCGATGTAGGGCAGCAGCGAGATGTGCACGACGAAGACGTTGTCGCGGCCGACCTCGTGGCGGACCTGGCGGACGGTCTCCAGGAACGGCAGCGACTCGATGTCGCCGACCGTGCCGCCGACCTCGGTGATGACGACGTCGACGTCGTCGGTGGCCATGCGGCGGATCCGGGACTTGATCTCGTTGGTGATGTGCGGGATGACCTGCACGGTGTCGCCGAGGTACTCGCCGCGCCGCTCCTTGGCGATGACCTGCGAGTAGACCTGGCCGGTGGTGACGTTGGCCGAGCCGTCGAGGTCGACGTCGAGGAAGCGCTCGTAGTGGCCGATGTCCAGGTCGGTCTCGGCGCCGTCGTTGGTGACGAACACCTCGCCGTGCTGGAACGGGTTCATCGTGCCGGGGTCGACGTTCAGGTACGGGTCGAGCTTCTGCATCGTGACCCGCAGGCCCCGGGCCTTGAGAAGCGCACCCAGGCTGGAGGCGGTCAGGCCCTTGCCGAGGGAGGAGGCGACACCCCCGGTGACGAAGATGTGCTTGGTCGTCGTGGTGTTGGGCGGCATCGCCAAGAGGGGGCTCCCGTGGTCGCGTTCTGGAGGTGCGTACCGGCGTCCCCTCCGGAAGAATCGGGGGGTGCCGTCGCTGCGGTTGCGGGGTCCTCGGCTCTCGCCGTTTCCCACCGGTCCACGGGGTACCAGGGTATCAGCGACATCGGGAGACCGCTTCCGGCCACACGGGGCAGTCGGGTGCACACGGTCCGCGACACGCCGGGCGCGCGGGAGAGCCGGTACGCGCCCAGGCATCCTGGTACCGGTGAGGTCAAGACCTGTTCACCCGATCGGCGCAACGCTGTGACGTGCACGGCTCCGCCGCTCACCACGTGCGTCGTATCCTGCACGGACACGCGCTGCCGAGCCGGACCGGCACGGCACCACCCCCGCCAAGTCAACCGGTGCCAAGAGCTCGTCAACGATCCCTTGACCGCTGATTGACCGCTGACCAGTAAGTCGTCGCCCCCGTCGGGGCGGACGTGGCCGTTCTGTCTGGAGTGAAAGCACGTGGCCGGGCGCATCGAGGATTACGCACTCATCGGAGACATGCAGACCGCCGCCCTGGTCTGCCGGGACGGCAGTGTCGACTGGCTCTGCCTGCCCCGCTTCGATTCGCACGCCGTCTTCGCGGGACTGCTCGGCACCGAGGAGCACGGCTTCTGGAGAGTCGGCCCCGCGACCCCTGAGAACACCCCCGTGCCGCTCGCCGACCGGCGGCGCTACCGGGGCGACTCGCTGATCCTGGAGTCCGAGTGGGACACCCCGCGCGGCACGGTCCGGGTCACCGACTTCATGCCCCCGCGTGACGGCGCCCCGCAGCTGATCCGGGTCGTCGAGGGCGTCAGCGGCCGGGTGCCGATGCGCTCCAGCCTGCGCATGCGGTTCAGCTACGGCCGGGTGGTGCCCTGGGTGCACAAGGTCGGCGAGCGCACGGTGGCCGTCGCCGGTCCGGACTCGGTCTGGCTGGACGCGGACGTCGAGACCCACGGCCGGAACCTGACCACGTACTCCGAGTTCACCGTCACCCCCGGCGACCGGATCACCTTCACGATCTCCTGGCAGCCCTCGCACAAGGAGCCGCCGCCGCTGCCGGACCCGGAGGGCTCCCTGGAGGCGACCGCCGACTTCTGGCGCGAGTGGGTCGGGCACTGCACGTACCACGGGCCCTACCGGGAGGCCGTGGTCCGCTCCCTGATCACCCTCAAGGCGCTCACCTACGCGCCGACCGGCGGCATCGTCGCCGCCCCCACGACCTCGCTGCCGGAGGAGATCGGCGGCGTACGGAACTGGGACTACCGCTACACCTGGCTGCGCGACGCGGCGATCACCCTCTCCTCCATGCTGCGCACCGGCTACCGCGAGGAGGCCCGCGCCTGGCGGGACTGGCTGCTGCGCGCGGTGGCCGGCGACCCGGAGAACCTGCAGATCATGTACGGCATCGCCGGCGAGCGCGAGCTCGGCGAGGCGGAGCTGGACTGGCTGCCGGGGTACGAGAACTCCGGCCCGGTCCGGGTCGGCAACGGAGCCGCGGGCCAGCTCCAGCTGGACGTGTACGGCGAGGTCACCGAGGCCCTGCACCTGGCCCACATGACCGGCCTGTCCCGCAACGACTACGCCTCGCTGCTCCAGATCAAGCTGATCAACTACCTGGAGACCCACTGGAACCAGCCCGACGAGGGCATCTGGGAGGTGCGCGGTCCGCGCCGGCACTTCGTGCACTCCAAGGTGATGGCCTGGGTGGCGGTGGACCGCACGATCAAGCTGATCGAGTCCGGTGACGCCGACGGCCCGCTGGAGCGCTGGAAGGAGCTGCGCGACGAGATCCACCGGGACGTCTGCGAGAAGGGCTACGACAAGGAGCGCAACACCTTCACCCAGTCCTACGGCTCCCAGGAGCTGGACGCCTCGCTGCTGCTGATCCCGCAGATGGGCTTCCTGCCGCCGGACGACAAGCGGGTCATCGGCACGATCGAGGCGATCCAGCGGGAGCTGTCCACCGAGGACGGCTTCGTGCTGCGCTATCCGACCGCCGGCGCGGAGGCGGGCGTGGACGGCCTGGAGGGCGACGAGGGCGCGTTCCTGGCCTGCTCGTTCTGGCTGGCCGACGACCTGGCGATGATCGGCCGGGTCGACGAGGCCCGCAAGCTCTTCGAGCGGCTGCTGGCGCTCCGCAACGACCTGGGGCTGCTCGCCGAGGAGTGGGACCCGCGGCTGCAGCGGCAGGTGGGCAACTTCCCGCAGGCGTTCAGCCACGTGCCGCTGATCGACACGGCGCTGCGGCTGACGGCCTCGGGGGCGTACGGGGGCTGAGCCGTCCGACACGCGGGGGACGGGACCCGGACCTACGATGAAGGAGTCCTGTCCCCCCAACGAAAGGGGGGCAACGTCATGGCTCCCCAGACCGCCCTTCCGGACAGCGCGCTGGCCGGGCTCCGCGAGGATCTGGCCGGTGAGGTGTACCTGCCCGGTGATCCGGGGTACGACGAGGCCCGGACGATCCACAACGGCATGATCGACCGGCGTCCCGCGGTGATCGCCCAGTGCGCGACCCCGGCGGACGTCTCCAACGCGGTCCTCTTCGCCCGCCAGGAGGGGCTGCCGATCGCGGTGCGCGGCGGCGGTCACAGCGTCGCCGGGTCCTCGGTGATCGACGGCGCCCTGGTGGTGGACCTGCGCCGGATGCACGCCGTCGTGGCCGACCCGGAGAACATGACCGTACGGGTCGAGGGCGGCGCCACCATGGCCCACTTGGACCACGCCTGCCAGCCGTTCCACGTGGCGACCACGGGCGGCCGGGCGTCCACCACCGGCGTGGGCGGTTTCGTCCTGGGCGGCGGATCGGGCTGGCTGGAGCGGAAGTTCGGCCTCGCGAGCGACAATCTGCTGGCCGCCGAGCTGATCACCGCGGAGGGCAAGCACGTCCACACGGACGCCGAGGAGAACCCGGAGCTGTTCTGGGCGCTGCACGGCGGAGGCGGCAACTTCGGGGTGGCGACCTCGCTGACGCTGCGGCTGCACCCGCTGCCGCGGATGAGCATGGCGATGCTGTTCTTCCTGCCGGACAACGCGCCCGAGGTCGTGCGGACCTTCCGGGACATCGGCCTGGGCGCGCCGGACGAGGTGGGCGGCGGCGCCATCATGCTGCCGGCGCCGCCGCAGCCGTTCGTGCCTGAGGACCTGGTCGGCAAGCTGGTCTGCGGCACGCTGCTCACGTACGCCGGTCCGGTGGAGGAGGTCCGCGAGCTCGCGGCGCCGCTGTTCGCGCTGAAGCCGGTGATCGAGATCGTCACGGACATCCCGTACGTGGACCTGCAGTGCATGATGGACGACCCGCCGGGGCTGCGGAACTACTGGTCGGCCGAGTACCTGACGGAGTTCCCGGACGTGGCCGTGGACGTCTTCTGCGCGCGCGGCGCGGCGATGCCGATGCCCACGGCCACCCAGCACGTGCTGTTCCTGATGGGCGGGGCCGTGGCCGCCGGCCCGTCCGAGTACCCGCAGCCGTGGCGCACCGCGCCCTGGGCGGTGCACCCGTTCGCGACCTGGGAGGACCCGGCGCTCGACGCGCGGGCCCGGCAGTGGGTCCAGGACGTGCGGGCCGACGCGCAGCCGTGGTCGGTCGGCGCGACGTATCTGAACTTCACCGGTGCGGAGGGCGAGCAGCGGGTCGTCTCCTCCTTCGGGGAGGGCAACTTCCGCCGGCTCGCCGCGGTGAAGGCCGAGTACGACCCCGACAACGTCTTCCGCTTCAACCACAACATCGCGCCGGCCGCGGCCTGAGCCGGCGGGGCTACCTGAGCGCGGCGATCACCTCCTTCGCCGCGCGCTCGCCCTCGGTCGCGCCGCCTTCCATGAAGCCCTGGAAGTCGTAGCTGCAGTGCTCGCCGCCGATGTGGATGTTGCCCTGCGCGGTGCCCTCGTAGCCCGCGTACCGGTGGAGGTAGCCCACCGGCCAGTACGAGTAGGCGCCGAGCGAGTACGGGTTGAGGTGCCACGCGGACAGCTGGGCGCGGCCCGTCCAGGCCCGGGACGTGCCCGGGAAGAAGGCGTCGACGTCCTTGAGGTAGCGGGTGGCGAGGTCCCGCACGTACGGGTCGGACTCGAAGTCGAACGGGCCTGCCGGGGCGAGGGACTTGGCGAGGGTGCCGCCGCCGTACTGGAGCAGGATGCCGCCGGTGCCGCCCTGGACCTTGGTGGTGTCCCAGGTCTGCTGCACCTCGCTGTCGGTGAAGCAGTCGCCGGAGGAGACCCCGGGCCAGGGTCCGGTGCCGCGCCAGGGGCGGGTGGCGAACTGCATGTTGAGCTTGGTGCAGTAGCCCATGCGGGCGTCCCGCAGCAGGTTCGTCATCAGCGGGTCGAAGCCGGCCCGGCTGAGGTCGAGCCGCTGGAGGATCGGCAGCGGCACGCACAGGATCGTGTGGTCGGCGGTGACGGTGCGGGTGGTGCCCGCCTCGGTGAAGGTGAGCGTCTGGGTGCCGTCGGAGTTGGCCCGTACGGCGTCGAGGGACCAGCCCATGCGCAGGGTGCCGGGGTTCAGCGCCCCGGCGATGGCGTTCGGGAGGCGGTCGTTGCCGCCGACGATGTGGTAGCGCTCGTTGGACAGGCCCCAGATGTTGAAGTTGCCGGGATTGGTCTGATAACCCATCAGCAGGACGAGGGCGAGCGAGGACTGGTCGACGGTGTCGGCGCCGTACTCGACGTTGTAGGCGACGTCGAAGAAGCGGCCGAGCGGTGAGGTGTGCCCGCCGGGGACGCGGCTCTCGATCCAGTCGTACAGCGTCATGTTGTCGAGGGCGGTGCCGGTGGGCGTGGTCTGGTTCCACTTCACCTCGCCCGCGTCGAGCAGGTCGCGGTGGAGCTGCTGGTAGACGGCGTTGAAGTCCTCGTCGGCCTGGGCGCGCGGGTAGTAGCCGCCGTTGAACCAGAGGACCTCCTCGGCGCCGTTGGGCCCGCCGCCGAGGAAGTCCTCGGTGGCGAGGTTGAAGCGGCGACAGAGCTCCAGCATCTTCTTGTGGCTGGTGTCGATGAGCTCGCCGCCGATCTCGGAGGTCTGCCCGTACGCCCAGTGCTCGCGCTGGCTGTACATCCGGCCGCCGACCCGGCCGGGGTTGGCCTCGTAGAGCACGGGGCTGAGGCCGGCGTCCTGGAGGGTGAGGGCCGCGGTGAGGCCGGCGATGCCGGCGCCGACGACGGCGACTCGGGCGGGGGTGGCGGCGCGGGCGGCGGCCGGGGCGGCGACGGCGGTGCCCGCGGAGACGGCGATGCCCGCGGCGGCGGCGTACTTGAGGAGGGTGCGGCGCCCGAGGGCGTCGTTCCGCATCTCCCGCAGTTCGCCGACGGGGAGGTGGAGCCGTCGGGCGTCGGCGTGCTCGGCGGCGAGGCGCTTCAGGAGGTGCATCGGGTTGGTGCGTGCCATGGGGCGCTCCTGGAGGGGGTGAGGTGTCCGCTGGTGAGGGTCAGCCGGTGTGGTGTCAGCTGTGGGCTGCTGGTGCGGGGCTCGGGGTGCCGCTGTCGTCGGTGCGTTCGGCGGCGTCCTCCAGGACGATCCGGCCGATGATCTCGTAGCGTTCGGGGCGCCGGAGCTTGAGGTACCAGCCGAGGGCGAGGCCGCCGACGAAGACGGCGCCGACGGTCCACGGGATGGCCTTGAAGAACAGCGAGTCGGCGGCGAGGCCCGCCGCGGTCTCCATGTTCATGACCAACAGGACGACGACGGCGATCATGCCGATGCCGCCGAGGAGCGGCGCGGTGAAGGTCTTGAACCAGTGCCGGTCCTCCGGGTGGTTCTTGCGGAAGTAGCCGATGACGGCGAAGGAGCAGAGCGTCTGCACGATGAGGATCGCCATCGTGCCGAGGATCGCCAGCAGCGTGTAGAGGTGGATGTACGGGTCCTGGCCGGTCAGCCAGAAGGCACCGACGAGGATCACGGCGATCACGCTCTGCACGAAGGAGGCGATGTACGGCGAGCCGTGCCGCGCGTGGGTGCGGCCGAGCGCCGGGTGCAGGAAGCCCTCGCGGCCGATGGCGTAGAGGTAGCGGGCCGCGCACTGGTGGAAGGCCATGCCGCAGGCGAAGGAGCCGGTGAGCAGCAGCCACTGGAAGGCGTCGACGGCCCAGCCGCCGATGAACGACTTCGTCGGCGCGAAGAACAGGTCGAGCGGCGCGGCGGACGCGGCCAGCTTGACCGAGCCGGCCAGGCCGTTGCCGGCGATGGTCATCCACGACACGTAGATGTAGAAGAGGCCGACGCCGACGACGGAGATGAGCGTGGCGCGCGGGATGACCCGCTTGGGGTCGCGCGACTCCTCCCCGTACATCGCGGTCGACTCGAAGCCGACCCACGACCAGAAGGCGAAGAAGAGGCCGAGCCCGGCGGAGGCGCCGGTGAAGGCGTTCTTCGGGTTGATGGGCGAGGCCGGGATGCCGTCGGGGCCGCCGCCGGCGATCAGGACGGCGGTGGCGACGGCGAAGAGGACCGCGATCTCGGCGACCAGCATCACGCCGAGCGCCTTCGCGGTGAGGTTGATGTCGAAGTACGACAGGACGGCGGTGACCGCGAGCATCACGGCCGCGTAGCCGATCCACGGCAGGTCCACGCCGAGCTGGGCGGCCACCGTCGTCTTGGCGAAGTAGGCGAAGACGCCGACGATCGAGGCCTCGAAGACGATGTACGCGAGGACGGCGAGCATGCCGGAGGCCATGCCGGCGATCCGGCCGAGGCCGTGCGAGATGTAGCCGTAGAAGGCGCCGGCGGCGGTGATCCGCTTGGCCATGGCGACGTAGCCGACCGAGAACACGGTCAGGACGACGGTCGCGAAGAGATAGCCGGCGGGGGCGCCGGCGCCGTTGCCGAAGCCGACGGCGATGGGGAGGTTGCCGGTCATCGCGGTGATCGGCGCGGCGGTGGCGACCGCCATGAAGACGACGCCGACGAGGCCGACGGAGTTCGCCTTGAGCCGCTGGACCTGAGGGGCCTGCTGCCCGGCCGGGGTGGACCCGGGCGGGGCCGGCGCTGGGGTGGGGTTCTCTGCCATGGCGCGAGAGCATCCTCTTGGGTGACGTAGGCCACAATCGACATCCGGTCGCACAATTCCCGCCAGGGGGCGACGAGTTGTCGCCTGCGTGTACGAACTGTCCGCCCCGTTAACGTCGTGGTGATGTCGCGGTGACGGCTCCGGCGGGTAGCGTCCGCCCATGTCCATGGAACGTCAGGGCGGGATCACCGTGCAGCGGGCGCTGGAACTCCCGGGGCTGCGCGGCGGACTCCCGGAGGTCGTCGCGGGCGCCGACCGGCTGCACCGCACCGTGCGCTGGGTGCACGCCGGCGAGGTGCCGAACATCGCCTCGCTGCTCAAGGGCGGCGAGCTGCTGCTCACGACCGGCATGGGGCTCGGCACCCGCCCGGCGGAGCAGCGCGCCTTCGTGCGGCGGCTCGCGGAGCGGGGCATCGCCGCGCTGGTGGTGGAGCTCGGCCCGCGGTTCGCGCGGCTGCCCGCGACGATCGTCGAGACGGCGCGGACGGCGGGCCTGCCCCTCGTCCAGCTGCACCGCGAGGTGCCCTTCGTCGCCGTGACGGAGGAGATCCACACCGAGATCGTCAACGGCCACTACGCCCTGCTCCGGCAGGCCGAGGAGGTCCACCGCCAGTGCACCGAGGCGCTGCTCGGCGGCGGCGGGGTGCCGCAGGTGCTGCGGATCCTGGCGGACTTCTCGCTCAACCCGGTGTTCCTGGAGACCGCGGACGGCCAGCTCCTGTACGCGGCGGGCACCGAGTCCGAGCCCGCCGACCCGCTCCAGGTCTGGGACGGGCTGCGCGGGCAGCGGGCGGCGCGGGAGTCGGGGCCGCCGACGGGGGCGGTGCTCGTGGACGTGCCGGGCGGCGGGCCGGGCAGCTCGTCGGTGCGGGCGCGCCTCGTCCTGCTGTCGGTCTCGGGTCCTCTCTCCCCCGTGCACCGGATGGCGGCGGAGCGCGCGGCCGGGCTGCTGGCCGTCGTCCTGATGCAGGCCCGCCAGGAGGAGGAGCTGGCCGCGCGCGGCCGGGGCGACTTCCTCACCGACCTCGCCGAGGGCCGGATCGCGGCCGAGGACGCGCCGGCGCAGGCCCGGGTGCTGGGCTTCAAGCCGGGCGACGGCCCGCTGCTCCCCGTCGTGATGCGGCTCGCCTCCGAGCTCTCCCCGTCGGGCAACTGGGCGCTGCTCGCGCGGGCGGTCCTCGAGGAGCTCTCCGCGGTCGGCGTCCCGGTGCTGCTCGGCGTCCGCCCGGTGGAGGGCCGGGTGCCGCTGCTGCTCGGCCTGCGCTCGGAATCCGAGCGCACGGCGGTCGCCGACCGCGTCGCCGCCGCCCTGCGCGCCGGCGTGGAGCGGGCCGGCCTGGAACGCGCGGGCGTCCACCCCCCGGTCGTCGTGGTCGGTGTCGCGGGCGGCTGGGCGGCGGCCTCGGCGGGTCTCCGCCACGCGGCGGAGACCGCGACGGCGGCCCAGGGCCTGAGCGACCTCCCCTGGTACGACGCCCGCCGCCTCGACACGGACCTGCTCCTGTGGCGCCTGCGCGACCACCCCGACCTCGCCGCCTTCGTCGACCGCGCCATCGGCCCCCTCCGCGACCACGACCGCACCTCCCGGCCGCCCCTCCTGCCGACCCTGGAGACCTACCTGGCGCACGCGGGCCGCAAGGCCGAGACCGCCCGCGAACTCCACCTCAACCGCCAGACGCTCTACAACCGCCTGGCGAGGATCTCGGAACTGCTCGGCACGGACCTCGACGACCCCCAGACGGTACTGGCGCTGAGCCTGGCGCTGAGGGCGAGGCGGCACACGGGGTAGGCCGTCTGCGGGCACCGCCCCTGCCGCGTAACCGCGGGAGGTTCATGGGCACCGCCCACGGCCCGCACCCGGCGGAGGTTTGTGGGCCCCGCCCACCCGGCGGAGGTTTGTGGGCACCGCCCACACGGGCGGGGGCGGCGGTGGCGCGGCCCACCCAAGCGGCAGCGTCAGCGCCCCGTCAGCTCGTCGTACACGCTCAGTACGTGCGCCACCGTCTCGTCCTCCGTCGGCCACGTCCTCGCCTGCACCCGCCCCGCCGCCGCCAGGTCCATCCGCCGGTCGGTGTCGTCCAGGAGCCCCCGCACGGCCCGCGCCATGGCGGCGGCGTCCCCGTACGGCACGAGCTCCGCCGCGTCCCCCACCAGCTCCGGGACTCCGCCCACGGCCGTCGCGACGAGCGGCACGCCGAGCCGCAGCGCCTCCTGGGCGAGCAGGGAGCGGGCCTCCCAGCGAGAGGGAAGCACCGCGACGTCCGCCGCGGCGAGCAGCTCGGCGACGTCGTCGCGGCGCCCGATGAGCCGGACGCCCAGCGCCTCCGTCTCGATGCGCCGCTGGAGCGCGGCCCGTTCGGGGCCCTCGCCCGCGATGACGAGCAGCGGCTGCGGGTCCAGGTCCCGCCAGACCCGCGCCGCGTCGAGCAGCATCCCGTACCCGCGCCCCGGCTCCAGCGCGCCCACGGCCATCAGCAACGGCCGGTCGACGGCGCCGAGTTCGGCGCGGGCCTTGCCGTCGTGGAGACAGACGGGCGCGCGGCAGGCGGGAACGGTGACGGGGGCGAGGCGCGCGTCGCGGGCGCCGCGGCGGCGGGCGCGGTCGACGAGTTCGGAGGAGGTGCCGAGGACGACGGCCGCCGCCCGCGCGGCCCTTCGCTCCAGGAGCCGTGCGAGCCGGGCGCGGGCCCCGGCGAGCTGGCTGCGGGTGTGCCAGGTGGTGACGAGCGGGGTGCGCGGCCCGGGGCCGCCGGACAGCGCGAGCGAGGCCCGGACGGAGGCGTCGAGGTTGTGCGCGTGGACGACGTCGGCGCCGATGCAGGCGTTGCGCAGCGCGCCGACGCTCGCCACGGGCACGAAGCGTGCGCCGGCGCCCGCGAAGTCGTAGACGTGGTCGAGTTCGGGCGGGGCGCACACGGTCACCCGCACGCCCCTCGCCACGAGCCCCGAGGCAAGTGATCTGACGTGGGCGCTGCTTCCCGCGCTGCCGCCGCCCAGCACTTGGACCGTACGGAGCTGTGTCACGCGCCCAAGGATGCCAGTCCGTACGCACGTTCCGGCACCGAAGTGACGTCGTTGCCGTGTCGGCGACCCCAACTTACCGACGGGGATCACTCACACGAGTGAAGATCGCCCGAACTCGACCGGAACTCCGCCGAACTCGACCGGAACTCCCCGTACGCGGCGGCCGCGAGCAGCCCGGCCGCGTGGACGGCGAGCCCGGCCCGCCCGTTGGACGCGGCGACGGCCGTGCCGACGGCCGCGCCGAGGGCGTGGGCGCCGGTGTCGCCGAGCATGGTCCGCTCGGCCAGGTCGTCGGAGAGCACGGCCGCGACGGCGCCCATGGGGGCGGCGGCGACCGGCGTGCGCGGCAGCCCGGGCGCCGCGAGCCCGAGCACGACGAGCCCGGCCCGCCCCGGCCGTACGTCCACCAGGTTGACGAGGTGCGCGGTCCCGGCGACGACGACGCCGGCGAGCACCTTGTCGACCGCACGCTCCTTGAGCACCGCCCCGGCCAGCAGCCCGGCGGCGCCGATCCCGAACAGCTTGACGGCCCCGCTGGTCACCGCGCCGTCCCGCAACGCCGCCAGGTGCGCCCGGAACCCGCGCCGGTGGTCCCCGTACGCATCGTCGTACGCCCCGCACGCCCCCGCCACGAGCACCGCGAGCGCCCCCAGCGGGCTCCCGGCGGCGGCCGTCCCGGCCGCGGCCCCGAGCGCGGTCGCGGGCCCCGCGTGCAGACCGACGGCCCGCCCGGCGTGGTTGGTCCGCTCCCACCGCGGATCACGCAGCCGCCGCAGCCCCTCGTAGGCGACACGGGCCACGCCGGCGGCCACGGTGAGGGAGGCGGCCCTGCCGCGTGTCCTGATCATGGCGGTCAGCCTAATGACCTGTCAGTGGCGGCTGCCAGGCTGTCGAGGAGAGAGCACCACCTGGGAGGGGACATGGCGAAGAAACCGCGTCAGCAGACCCGGAGGCAGTCGGGCAAGGGGTCGGGGGCGGCGTCCGAGGGCGTGGCGATCTACCACGACATGAAGGTGTACGAGAACTTCGAGCGCTGCGCCCAGCGCCTCTTCGAGTGCGTGCGGATGGCGCAGAAGCAGTCTCCGGGGGCGCCGCGCATGCTGTTTCTGGACATCCAGGGCCACCGGAACTCGGCGGGGGGCTACGACCACGACGCCTACGAGCTGATGCGGGACTTCGGCATGGGCTATCTGCTGCAGTACCTGACCGAGCTCAGCACCCCGCTCTTCCACGTCCGCAACACCGGCCGGCAGCGCGACGACATCCCGCCGACCCTGGTGATCGGCTACCCCGACGACGGCAGCGACTACGGCTACGACGCGGGCAGGCTGGGTCTGAAGCCGCGCGAGAAGAACCCCGCCGAGCGCAGGTCCAAGCCCACGCTGAAGGCCATCACCGAGTACCTGGGCCTCGACGAGCCGGCCTGCCTGGTCTGCTGGGGGAAGCCGGTCGAGCGCTGCCATGTGGTGCCCGAGGCGCTCGGCGGATCGCTCGATGTGCGGAACTTCGCCCTGCTGTGCCCCACCCATCACGCCGAGGCACCCGACGTCGCCGACGCCGAGAGCTTCTGGGCCTGGGTCGACTACGCCGAGCTGCGGGACAGCCCGGACAAGTGGCTGGACGCGCCGGAGGAGTTGCGCACGTGGCTCGCGGAGCGCGGGGTGCGGGTCGGCACGCCCGCCCGGGAGCCGCAGTCCTTCTTCTCCGCGGTGAAGCGGGAACTGAAGGCGTTGTACGGCTGGACCGACGCGGACTTCACGTCGGCGGTCTGGGAGGAGCTCATGGAGGAGTTCCACACCGTGCTCGACTCGGCGACGGGCAAGCACTTCTCCATAGAGAAGAAGGTCTCGACCTACGCGTGGGCGTACGACGTGGCGCGCCGCCGGGTCGCCGGCGTTTCCGGGCCCGGCCAGGGGGTGGTGGCGTACATCCCCACCCCCTGAGCCCGAGCGAGCCCGAGCGAGCCCGGACCAGCCGACAGCGAACCCGGCGAGGCGAGCAGCAGCAGCAGCAGCGGATCAGCCGTCGGCGCGCGCCGCCGCCAGCAGTTCCTCGGCGTGCGCCCGCGCCGTCTCGGAGTCCTCCTGGCCGGCGAGCATCCGGGACAGTTCGCGGACCCGCTCCTCGCCTTCCAGGACGGTGACGCCCGAGCGCGTGACGGAGCCGTCGTTGGTCTTCTCGACCAGCAGCTGGCGGTCGGCGAAGGCCGCCACCTGCGGCAGGTGGGTGACGACGACGACCTGCGCGGTCCTGGCGAGCTTGGCGAGCCGGCGGCCGATCTCGACCGCCGCCTTGCCGCCGACGCCCGCGTCGACCTCGTCGAAGAGATACGTCGGCACCGGGTCCGTACCGGCGAAGACGACCTCGACGGCGAGCATCACCCGGGACAGCTCACCGCCCGACGCGCCCTTGGCGATCGGCCGCGGCGGCGCGCCCGGGTGCGGGGCGAGCAGCAGCTCGACCTCGTCGGCGCCGGACGGGGTGTACGCGACCCGGCGGCCACCCACCTCGACGCCGTCCGGGTCCTCGGTCTGCCGGATCGCGAACGACACCCGCGCGTGCGGCATGGCGAGCGAGGCGAGTTCGGCGGTGACGGCCTCGGCGAACCGGTCGGCCGCCTCCGTCCGCGCGTCGGTGAGCCGCTGGGCCAGCGCCGACAGCTCGTCGCGCAGCCGGTCGCGCTCGGCGGTCAGCTCCTCGATGCGCTCGTCGTCGCCGTCGAGCTCGGTGAGCCGGGTCGCGCTCTGCTCGGCCCACGCGAGCACGGCCGCGATGTCCTCGCCGTACTTGCGGGTGAGCTGGGTGAGCGCGGCGCGCCGTTCCTCGACGGCGGCGAGCCGGATCGGGTCGGCGTCGAGGTCGTCGGCGTACCCGGCGAGTTCCCCGGCCACGTCCGCCAGCAGGATGGAGATCTCCCCCATCCGTTCGGCGAGGGCGGCCAGCGCCGGATCGTGCGCCCGTACGGCTTCCAGGGCGCGGCCCGCCCCGGCCACGAGCGTCGTCGCGTCCACGGCCTCCGGGTCCTCGGGCTGTCCGGCGAGCGCCGCGTGCGCGAGCGCGGCGGCGGACGCCAGCGCCTCCGCGTGCCCGAGCCGCTCCGCCTCGGCGGCCAGCTCCACGTCCTCACCGGGCCGCGGCTCCACCGCCTCGATCTCCCCGAGCCCGAAGCGCAGCAGATCCGCCTCCTGCGCCCGCTCCCGGGCCCGCGTGGTGATCTCCTCCAGCTCGGCGCTGACGGCCCGCAGCCGCTTGTACGCCTCCGTGTACGCGGCCAGCGGCACGGCCACCGCCTCGCCCGCGTACCGGTCGAGCGCCCCGCGCTGCCGGGCCGGCTTCAGCAGGCCCTGCTGGTCCGTCTGGCCGTGCACGGCCACCAGCTCGTCGGCGAGCTCCGCGAGCACGCCCACGGGCACGGACCGACCGCCCAGGTGCGCACGGGAGCGTCCTTCGGCGGACACGGTACGGGTGACGAGCAGCGCGCCGTCGTCGAGCTCCGCCCCCGCCTCCTCGGCCCGCGCCACGACCGGCGCGCCCGGCGGCAGCGTGATGCGCCCCTCGACGACGGCCGACCCCGCCCCGATCCGCACGAGCGCCGGATCGGCGCGCCCGCCGAGCAGCAGCCCGAGGCTGGTCACGACCATGGTCTTGCCCGCACCGGTCTCGCCCGTCACCGCCGTGAACCCGGGCGACAGCTCGACGACGGCGTCGTCGATGACACCCAGCGACCGTATCCGCATCTCCTCCAGCACGCCCCAGACCATACGAGGTTTTCCCCGCCTGGTGCCACGTCGCCCCCACCCAGCGGTGAATGTGCTGGTCGGCGACGTGACGCGTGCCTCTTCGGTTGCCGGCTCGTTGACCCGTGCGGCTCCCCGCCGCGACGGGGACGGCCCGGTCCCGCCGTGTGGGCCGGGATACGGATGTGGTGCTCCCCGCGCATGCGGGCATCGAGGTGCGCCCGCGACCGGGCACGGTGCCGGGCCACGGCGGCCCGGCACCGGTCAGTGCGGCGCCCCCCGCCACCCCGACACCGGCAGGGCGAACTTCGCCACCAGCCGGTCCGTGAAGGACGCGTGGTGGAGGCGGGCCAGGCGGACCGGGATCGCGCCGCGGCGGATCTCGACGCGGGCACCGGCCGGGAGTTCCACCGTGCGGCGGCCGTCGCACCACAGGACGCCGTGCGGGGTGTGCGGTTCGACCTCGACGGCGAGGACCGAGTCGGGTGTGGTGACGAGCGGCTTGGCGAACAGCGCGTGCGCGCCGATCGGGACCATGAGGAGCGCCTCGACCTCGGGCCAGACGACCGGGCCGCCGGCGGAGAAGGCGTACGCGGTCGAGCCGGTCGGGGTCGCGCAGATGACGCCGTCGCAGCCGAAGCCGGTCACCGGACGTCCGTCGATGGCGAGGACGACCTCCAGCATCCGTTCCGGGGACACCTTCTGCACGGCGGCCTCGTTGAGCGCCCAGTCGCGGTGCAGCACGTCGCCGTTCTCGTACACGGCGACGTCGAGCGTCATCCGCTCCTCGACCTCGTACGCCCGCGTGACGACCCGGTCGACGACCTTGTCGAGGTCGTCGCGCTCGGCCTCGGCGAGGAAGCCGACCCGGCCCAGGTTGACGCCGAGCATCGGCACGCCGGAGGCGCGGGAGAACTCGGCGCCGCGCAGCAGCGTGCCGTCGCCGCCGAGGACGACGAGGAGTTCGCAGCCGTCGAGCGCGTCGGGGCAGCCCTCCGGGACCTGCTCGACGGACGGCGGCAGCGGCAGGTCGGCCGCCTCCGCCGCCAGGACGCGGACGCCCAGGCCGCTGCGCAGCAGGCCGAGGACGACGAGTTCGGCGCTGCGCACGGCGGCCGGTCGGCCGGTGTGCGCGAGCAGGAAGACGGTACGGCTCCCGTCCCCGTCACCCCGCTTGCTCTCGGTGTTTTCGGTTGACGTGCTCGAAGGTGTGCTCAACGAGGTCCTTCCGCCACGGCGCGGTCGACTTCCGCCGGATCGAGGGCGGGCGCCCCGGCCCGCAGCCACAGAAAGTACTCGACGTTGCCGGACGGGCCGGGCAGCGGGCTCGCGGTGACGCCGACGACACCGAGGCCGAGCTCGCCGGCCCGCCGGGCCACGTTCTTGACGGCGTCGGCGCGCAGTTCGGCGCTGCGCACCACACCGCCCGAACCGAGCCGCTCCTTGCCGACCTCGAACTGCGGCTTGACCATGAGCACCAGGTCCGCGTCGGGCGCGGTGCAGGCGACCAGGGCGGGCAGCACGAGCCCGAGCGGGATGAAGGAGAGGTCGCCGACGACGAGGTCGACGGGGATGCCGTCGATGTCGTCGAGGGTCATCTCCCGCACGTTGGTGCGGTCCTTGACGGTGACCCGCTCGTCGCTCTGCAGCGACCAGGCCAGCTGCCCGTAGCCGACGTCGACGGCCACGACATGGGCGGCGCCGGCGCGCAGCAGCACGTCGGTGAAGCCGCCGGTGGAGGCGCCCGCGTCGAGCGCGCGCCGGCCCTCGACCCGCAGCCCCCGCGGCACGAACGCGGCGAACGCGCCGGCCAGCTTGTGGCCGCCGCGCGACACGTAGTCGGGGTCGGTGTCGTCCTGCGCGACGACGATGGCCGCGGCGGTCTCGACCTGGGTGGCGGGCTTGGTGGCGACGGTCTTGCCGACGGTCACCCGACCCGCGGCGATCAGCTGGCTGGCGTGCTCGCGCGACCGCGCCAGCTTGCGCCGTACCAGCTCGGCGTCGAGACGGCGGCGTGCCGGTCCTGCCACGTTCGGTTCAGCTCCTGTTGTCGTACGGACGGGGTGCGGGGGCGGGCGCGGCGTCGAGCGCGGTCAGCTCGGCGCGCAACCCACGGTGTACATCCTCGTACACGTCGAGGTGTCCGTCCGCCGTGAGGTCGTCCGCGGCACCGAGCCGGTCGAGGAGCGCGTCGACGGCAGGGCGTCCGGTGGGCGTCCGTACGACCCCGAGCGGCGCGGGCCCGGCGGCCTCGTACGGGTCGCCCTGCGCCGGCTCGTCAGGCACTCCGCCCGGGACCGGTGCCGGGACCAGGACCGGGGCCTGGGCCTGGGCCTGGGCCGGAGCCTGGGCCGGGGCCGGGGCCTCGGGTGTCGCATCGCTCATGCCCCGACGCTACATCGAAGCCCTGGGGTACCGTCGACCCACGATGGCGACGATCACCGAGTGCCGTGCGGCACTGAGCAGGCTTTCGGACAACCTGGCGCGGGCCGACGGCGACGTGCGCGGCGCCGCCGCGCTCGACCGCACCCTCAGCTGCCACCTCACCGACCTGGACACGACCTTCACCGGGCGCATGGCCGAGGGCCGTATCGAGGTCGAGGACACGGTCCCGGGCCCGCCCCGCGAGAAGGCGCAGATCCGCCTCCGGATGACCGGCGACGACCTGGTGGCGATGGTCGACGGCCGGCTGAACTTCGCCAAGGCGTGGGCCTCGGGCCGGGTGGGCCTGGAGGCCGGGTTCCGCGACCTGCTCCGGCTCCGCTCCCTCCTCTGAGCCGCCTGAGGACCCGTCCGCCCGACAAGCCCTAGCGGGACTGCAGTGCGGGCCTGCGCGCCTTCCGGCCCGCCGGCACGACCAGCGGCGTCCCCGTCTCCGGGTCCTCGATGACCTGGCAGCGCAGCCCGAAGACGTGCTCGACCAGCTCGGCCGTGACGACCTCGCCCGGCGGGCCCTCGGCGACGACCTCGCCGTCGCGGCAAGCGATGAGGTGGGTGGCGTACCGGGCCGCGTGGTTGAGGTCGTGGAGGACGGCGACGAGCGTGCGGCCCTGGGTCTCGTGGAGTTCGGCGCACAGGTCGAGGATGTCGATCTGGTGCTGGATGTCGAGGAAGGTCGTCGGCTCGTCGAGCAGCAGCAGCGGCGTCTGCTGGGCGAGGGCCATCGCGATCCAGACCCGCTGCCGCTGGCCGCCGGACAGCTCGTCGACGTACCTCTCGGCGAGTTCGGCGACGCCCGTCGCGGCCATCGACTCCTGGACGACCCGCTCGTCCTCGGGCGACCACTGGCGAAGGAGCCCCTGGTGCGGGTAGCGGCCGCGGGCGACGAGGTCGGCGACGGTGATGCCGTCGGGCGCGACGGAGGACTGCGGAAGCAGCCCGAGGGTCCGGGCGACCTGCTTCGCGGGCATCGAGTGGATCGCCTGTCCGTCCAGCAGCACCCGTCCCCGCGTCGGCTTGAGCATCCGGGACAGCGCGCGCAGCAGCGTGGACTTGCCGCAGGCGTTGGGGCCGACGATGACGGTGAAGGAGTGGTCGGGGATCGCGACGGACAGATCGCGGGCGATGACCCGCTGGTCGTAGGCGAGCGTGACCGACTCGGCGCTCAGCCTCGGCGACTGCTGCATACCCTTGCTCCTGATCGTGTTCTCGGTGGTCGTACCCGGCCCGGCCATACCCGGCCCGCTCGTACGCGACCCGGCCGTACCCGGCCCGGTCATACCCGCCCCGCCCTGCGCTCGCCGACGAGCAGCCACAGCAGGTAGCACCCGCCGAGCACCCCCGTCACCACACCCACCGGCAGCTGCCGCTCCCCGAACGCGTGCGTGGCGGCCCAGTCGGCCACGAGCAGCACCGCCGTACCCATCAGCGCGGAGGCGGCCAGGTTCGGTCCGGGCGAGCGGGTCAGCCGGCGGGCCAGCTGGGGCGCGCTGAGCGAGACGAAGACGATGGGGCCGGCGGCGGCGGTGGCGACGGCCACGAGCAGCACGGCCGCGCCCATGAGCACGATGCGGGTCCGCTCGACCTTCACGCCGAGCGCGTACGCCGCGTCGTCGCCCATCTCCAGCATCCGCAGCGCCCGCCCGTGCCCGAGGATCAGCGGCAGCAGCGCACAGCTGACGCCGAACAGCGGCCAGAACTGGTCCCAGTCCCGCCCGTCCAGCGAGCCGGTCATCCACACCACCGCGCGCGTCGCGTCGACGAGCTGTCCCTTGGTGAGCAGGTAGTGGATGACGGCGGTGAGCATCGCGGCGGCGCCGATGCCGACGAGGACCAGGCGGTAGCCGTGCACCCCGCGCTTCCAGGCGAGCAGATAGATCGCGACGGCCGTGACGAGTCCGCCGGCGATCGCGCCGCCGGCCGCGGCCAGGGCGCTGCCCTGGAAGAGGATGATGACGACGAGCGCGCCGACCGTGGAGCCCTGCCCGAAGCCGATGAAGTCGGGGCTGCCGAGCGGGTTGCGGGAGATCGACTGGAAGACCGCGCCGCCGATGCCGAGCGCGGCGCCGACGAAGACGCCGACGAGGACGCGCGGCAGCCGCAGGTCCATCACGGCGAACTCCTGCACGGGCGTGCCGTTGCCGAGCAGCGTGCTGACGACGTCGCTCGGGGCGAGCGGGAAGTCGCCGCTGCCGATGAGCACGACCGCCGCGCCGAGCGAGAGGACGAACAGGCCGAGGACGCCGAGGAGGGCCCGCGGCTCGTAGCGTACGGAGAGACCGCCGCGTGCGGAGGGACCGCCGCCGATCCGCAAGGTCTTGGTCGTCACAGCTGGGCCATCCTCTTGCGGCGGACGAGGTGGATGAAGACGGGTCCGCCGATGAGCGCGGTGACGATGCCGACCTGGAGCTCGGCGGGGCGGGTGACGACGCGTCCGATCACGTCGGAGCCGAGGAGGAGGACGGGCGCGAGCACGGCCGCGTACGGGAGGATCCACCGCATGTCGGGCCCGGTGATCGAGCGCACGATGTACGGGACCATCAGGCCGAGGAACACGATCGGCCCGCAGGCCGCGGTCGCCGCGCCGCACATCAGGGTCACGGCCGCCATCGCGGTGATCCGGGTCCGGTTGAGGTGCGCGCCGAGGGCGCGGGCGGTGTCGTCGCCCATCTCCATGGCGTTCAGCGGCCGGGCGATGAGCAGCGCGAGGACGGCGCCGACGAGGATGAAGGGGGCGACCCGGGCGACGGTGTCGGCGTTCGCGGAGGCGAGCGAGCCGACGGTCCAGAAGCGCAGCCGGTCCAGCGCCGCGGAGTCGAGCAGCTGTACGGCGTTGACGTAGCCGTAGAGGGCGGCGGTGGCCGCGGTCCCGGCGAGTGCGAGCCGCACGGGCGTGGCGCTGCGGCTGCCGCCGAGGACGTACACCAGGACGGAGACGACGGCGGCACCGGCGAACGCGAACCACACGTACGCGTCGACGTCCGTGATCCCGAAGAAGGCGATCGCGGAGACGACGGCCGCGGCGGCGCCGGCGTTGACGCCGAGAAGTCCGGGCTCGGCGAGCGGGTTGCGCGTGAGGCCCTGCATGACGGCGCCGGACAGGCCGAGGGCGAGTCCGACGAGCAGCCCGAGCAGGGTGCGGGGCACCCGGAGGTCGTGGATGACGACGTCGTTGCGGATACCGCTGTTGTGGAACAGGCCGTGCCACACGTCGGCGAGCGGCACCGGCTTGGCACCGATCATGATGCTCAGGACACAGACCAGCAGCAGGACCCCGACGGCCGCGACAAGACCCACGGCCCGCAGCGAGTTGCGGCGCGCCGGTTTCCGGTCAGGGCCAGTCGGCTCCGCGCTCACACGGGAGGGACTCTCGACCAACACGAGGTTAGGTTAGCCTACCCTGACCCTCGTACGAGACGGGGTGCGCCCCGACGGGGCGTACAGCCCGGGGCCACGCCCCCGAGCCCGCACCGGACGGGGCGCGCCCTCCCGAGGGGGCGGCACAGCCCCAGGGGCCACGCCCCGAGCCCGCACCGGACGAGGTGCGCCCGCCCTCCCGACGGGGCGTACGGCCCCGGGAGCCACGCCCGAGCCCGCACCCCGCGCGCATCGCTCACACCAGGCCGAGCCGCTCCAGCGCCTTCGTCGCGTCCAGGCCACACGCCCCGGCGCCCGCCTCCGTCCAGGCCGCCGCGCACAACGCCCGTACCCCGTCCAGCGGATCAAGAGCGCCGGCCGCATCCGCCCCGTCGCCGTCCCCGTCCCCGTCCCCGTCCCCGGTGGTGTCGAGCAGCAGCGCTCCCCCGCTCACCGACGCCGTCCAGCCGCCGCACCAGAACGCCCCGTCCCCGCCGTCGGCCACCTCCGGCTGCGGCACGAGCAGCCCCCGCAGGTCCGCCGCCACATACGTCGGACGGTGCTCCGGCACCGCCGCGAGCAGCCGCGCCACGTCCGTCACCCCGGTCAGCACCAGCAGCGAGTCGACGCCGCCGTTGAAGGCCCCCTCGATGTCCGTGTCCAGCCGGTCCCCGACCACCAGCGGCTTCTCCGCCCCGGTCCGCAGCACCGTCTCGCGATGCATCGGAGGCAACGGCTTGCCCGCGACCTTCGGCTCGGCACCCGTCGCGATCCGGACAACCTCGATCGCCGCGCCGGTGCCCGGCCCGATCCCCCGCGCGGTGGGCACCGTCAGGTCGGTGTTCGACGCGTACCAGGGCAGCCCGCGCCCCACCGCGTAACTCGCCTCCGTGAACCGGCTCCACGGCGTCTCCGGGCCCCCGTAGCCCTGCACCACCGCCACCGGGTCGTCGTCCGCCGACTCCACCGGCACCAGGCCGCGCTCGATCAGCGCCACCCGCAGCCCCTCGCCGCCGATCAGCAGGACCCGCGAACCCGGCGGCACCTCGTCGGCCACCAGCCGGGCCACCGCCTGCGCCGAGGTGATCACGTCCGCCGGCCCCGTCGGCAGCCCCAGCTCCGTCAGATGCGCCGCCACCGTGTCCGGCGTCCGCAGCGCGTTGTTGGTGACGTACGCCAGGTGCATCCCGACCCCGCGGGCCGCCTCAAGGGCCTCGACGGCGTACGGGATCGCGTTCCCGCCCGCGTAGTAGACGACCCCGTCCAGGTCGAGCAGCGCCGTGTCGTACGCCTCGCTCAGCGCGCGCGCACTGCCACCCGGCCGGTTCCTGCCCTGGCGGCCGTCCTGCCGGTCCTGGCCGAATCCCGTCATCGTCATGTACTCCTCACATCGCCCAGGCAAATCCCCGCTCCCCCGATCATCGCTCATGGCCACCGCCCACATACGATGACGAGATGAACACCTCAGGTCACGCGGCCGACGACGTCCGCGCCCCCGGTCTCCGCCTGAGCCCCTTCCGGGGCCTCAGGTACGTCCCCGAACGGGTCGGCAGCCTCGCCGCCGTGACCTCCCCGCCGTACGACGTGGTCGTACGGCCCGACGGACTGCACCACCTGGAGTCCCTCGACCCGCACAACATCGTCCGGCTGATCCTCCCGCAGGCCATCACCGCCGGCACCCGGCACCGCAAGGCCGCCGTGACGCTCGACCGCTGGCTCGCCGACGGCATCCTCGCCCCGGACCCCGAGCCCGCGCTCTACGTCTACGAGCAGCAGGGCGAAGGCATCCTCCAGCGCGGCCTCATCGGAGCCCTCGAACTCTCCACCCCCGGCGAGGGCACCGTCCTCCCCCACGAGGACGTCATGCCGCACGTCGTCGAGGACCGCGCCGCCCTCATGCGCACCACGGCCGCCAACCTGGACCCGCTGCTCCTCACCTACCGCGGCGACGGAGACGGCGCGGGCGCCGTCGTCGACCGCGTCGCCGAGCGCGAGCCGCTGCTCTGCACCACCACCGAGGACGGCATCCGGCACCGCCTCTGGGCGGTCACCAACCCGGCCGACCTCACCGCCGTCGCCACCGAACTCGCCCGCCACCAGGCCCTCATCGCCGACGGCCACCACCGCTGGGCGACCTACCTCCGGCTGCGCGACGAGCACGCCGCGCCCGGCCCCTGGAACCGCGGCCTGGTGCTGCTCGTCGACACCGTCCGCTACCCGCTGCGGGTCCGCGCCATCCACCGCCTGCTCAGCCGGCTCCCGGTTGCCGACGCGCTGGCCGCCGTCGGCGACAGCTTCCGCGTCACGCGGATAGACGGCCCGCTGTCCGCCGCCCAGGAGGCCCTGGCCGCCGCGGCCGCGAAGGGCAACGCTTTCGTCCTCGCCGGCGACGGCGCCTTCCACCTCCTCGACCGCCCCGACCCGAAGCTCCTCGCCCGCACGGTCCGCGGCGACCGCCCCGAGCTCTGGCGCACCCTGGACGCCACCGTCCTGCACGCCACCCTCCTCGACCACGTCTGGCACATCCCGGACGACCCCGAGGACATCGCCTACATCCACGACACGGCCGCCGCCGTCGCCCAGGCCGAACGCCGCGGCGGCACGGCGGTCCTGATGCACCCGGTGAAGGAGGAGGTCGTACGGGACCTGGCCCGGCAGGGCGTCACGATGCCCCGCAAGTCGACCTCGTTCGGCCCGAAGCCGGCGACGGGCCTGGTGCTGCGGAGCCTGGCGCTGGACTGAGCCTCCTGGACGCCTGGATACGCCGAAGGGCGGCACCCCTGGTGGGGTGCCGCCCTTCGTACGTGCGCGGGACGTCAGCTCTTGCTGTCGTCCTCGGTGCCCTCGGAGTCCTCGGAGCGCTCGGAGTCCTCGCCCTGGGCGTCCTCCTGGACGTCCTCCTCGTCCGAGTCGTCGAACGCGTCGACGAACTCGACGCCGTCCAGCTCGGCGAGGCGGTCGGAGGCGTCGGTGGAGCCGTCCTTGTCGGCCTCAAGGGCCTTCGCGAACCACTCGCGCGCCTCCTGCTCGCGGTCGGCCGCGAGCAGCGCGTCGGCGTACGCGTACCGCAGGCGCGCCGTCCACGGGTGGTTGGCGCTGGACGCCAGCTCGGGGCTCTGCAGGGTCACGATGGCCGCGTCGAGCTGGCCCATGTCCCGGCGGGCGCCGGCGGCCACCAGCCGCATCTCGACCTGCCCGGCCTTGTCCAGCTTCTGCACCTCGGGCTCACCGGCCATGGCGAGGGCCCGCTCCGGCCGGCCCAGACCGCGCTCGCAGTCCGCCATGACGGGCCACAGCTCCACGCTGCCGGTCATCCGCCGGGCGGCCCGGAACTCGGCCAGCGCCTCGGAGTACTTCTGCGTCGCGTACGCGGCGAAGCCGGCCGCCTCACGGACGGCGGCGACACGGGACGCGAGACGCAGCGCGATGCGCGAGTACTCGTACGCCTTCTCCGGCTCGTCGTCGATCAGCTGGGCGACCATGACGAGGTTGCGGGCGACGTCCTCGGCGAGACCCTTGGGCAGGCTCATCAGCTCCTGCCGCACGTCCGGGTCGATCTCCTCACCGGTGACCTCCGGCGGGATCGGCAGGCGCTTCAGCGGCGCCCGGTCCCCGCGGTCCTCACGGCGGAACGACGGACGCTCGTCCCGGCCACGGTAGCCGCCCCGGTCGTCACGACCCCGGTAGCCACCGCCACGGCTGTCGTCACGCCGGTCGTCACGGCGCGGGTACGACGGACGGTCGTCCCGCCCACGGAACCCGCCGCCACCACGCCGGTCGTCCTCACGCCGCGGGCCACGGGGCCGCTCGTCACGGCGGTCGTCGCGCCGGTCGTCACGACGGGGGTACGACGGACGGTCGTCACGGCGGTCATCCCGCCGGTCGTCGCGACGGTCGTCACGGCGCGGGTACGCGGGACGGTCGTCGCGGCCGCGGTAGCCGCCGCCACGGTTGTCATCACGCCGGTCGTCACGACGGGGGTACGACGGACGGTCGTCGCGACGGTCGTCACGTCGGTCGTCGCGGCGGTCGTCGCGGCGCGGGTACGACGGACGGTCGTCACGGCGGTCGTCACGTCGGTCATCGCGACGGTCGTCGCGGCGCGGGTACGAGGGACGGTCGTCACGGCGGTCGTCACGGCGCGGGTACGCGGGACGGTCGTCGCGGCCGCGGTAGCCGCCGCCACGGTTGTCATCACGCCGGTCGTCACGACGGGGGTACGACGGACGGTCATCCCGGCGGTCATCCCGCCGGTCGTCACGACGGTCGTCACGGCGCGGGTACGCGGGACGGTCGTCGCGGCCGCGGTAGCCGCCGCCACGGTTGTCATCACGCCGGTCGTCACGACGGGGGAACGACGGACGGTCATCCCGGCGGTCGTCCCGCCGGTCATCGCGACGGAAGCCACCGCCGCGGTTGTCGTCCCGGCGGTCATCACGGCGGTCGTCGCGGCGGTCGTCACGGCGGGGGTACGAGGGACGGTCATCGCGGCCGCGGTAGCCGCCTCCGCCACGGTTGTCGTCACGACGCGGCCCACGGAAGCCGCCCCGGTCGCCACCGTCGCGGCGGCGCGGCTCACGCTCCGGACGGTCGTCGGGAGAGTTGGTGGACATCGACGTGACTCCTGTCTTCGGGTACTGCAGTCATTCTCGCGCAGCCGGCACACCGCCGCGCGTTCCAACAAATTCAAGGAAAAACAAAAGGACCCCTGGTCCCAGCGTGAACGCTG
>NZ_JBSGBF010000051.1:0-55197 GCF_053601115.1 Streptomyces sp. NPDC004788 | reverse complement strand
GTCCCCGTCGGCCGTCGCCATGCGTATGTGCGCCTCGCGCGCGGCCCGCACCGCCTCCGGCCAGCCGTGGTGCTCTTGCCGTGGCCGTGCGGACCAGGGACGGACCAGGGACGGGTCGGGTACGGGTCGGGTACGGGTCAGCTCCAGGCGGCCACGAAGTAGCCGACGCCGTAGGGCGCGTCCTCGTACAGCAGCCGGCCCGCCAGGTCCGCGCCCTCGGCGGCGCCCGCGAGCACCTGCCACGGGGCCCGGCCGGCCGCCTTCAGCTCGTACGCGAGCCGCTCGTCGAGGGCGAGCAGGGCCGCGGTATCGGCCTCGCCGAGCGCCCGCGCGACCTCCGCGTCGAAGCCCTCGGCGCGCTCGTCCAGGTAGCCGGGCGCCTTCACCGTACGGCAGGCGCTGCCGTCGCCCATCACGAGCAGCGCGACCCGCTCCGCCGACCCGGCGATCTCCCGCCCGGTCGCGGCACACCGCGCCGCCTCCAGCGGCTCCCCGACCCCGAGGCCCTCGACGGGCGCGTCGGCCCAGTCGGTCCGCTCCAGGAGCCAGCCGGCCACGGCGAGCGACGCGGGCAGCGGCCGCTCGCCGCCGGGCCCGCTGCCGAGCCGTACGGTCCGCTCGACGCCGAACCCGGCGAACGACCCGGCCGACCCGCCCGGGAACACGCCCCGCGCACCCTCGGCGGCGGGCCCGACCACCACGAGCCGGTCGGGACGGGAGGCGGCGAGCACCCCGAGCGCGTCGGAACAGGCCGTACGCGCCTCGGCGAGCTCGGCGGCGGCACCGGCCGCGACGGCGGGCACGAGCAGCGGGGGGCAGGGACAGACGGCGGCGGCGACAAGCATGATCCGCAGCCTACTGCCGCTAACGGGCTGGTGGACGGTCCTCCGGAGTCGCGGTCCCCGCCGGCCAGGCCGGGTACGCGGCGTCCGGGTCGGCCGAGTCGTACACCAGCTCGGCGAGGCTCAGGACCGTGTCCGTGATCCCCACGAGCCCCATCACCCGGACGAGACAACGGTCCTCGCCCAGGCGGTACACCCAGCGTCGCTTCTCCCGCATCGGCTTGTGGTAGGTGAGCGCGAAGCGCCGCAGCGCCGCCTCGGCCTCCGCCCGACTGCCGGTCATCTCGGTCACCAGCTTGGCGTCTGCCCCGGACACGTCCTGCGCGACGACGGCCCACTTCCCCATGCGGTCCCCCCGTTGGTGTCGTGTCGGTGTCAGTGGCTCCCGCACGCCGGCGCGTCCGCGACCGGCAGCGGCTCCGGGACGCCGATCTTCGGCAGGCCCAGCATCACGCCCGCCGGCTTCGCCGCCGCGTCCGCCTGGCGCTTCTCCCAGGCGTCGCCCGCGCGGGTGCGGCGGACGGCGGTGGTCGGGCCCTCGGCGAGGAGGTGGTGCGGGGCGGCGTAGGTGATCTCAACGGTCACGACGTCGCCGGGGCGCACGTCCTCGTCCGGCTTGGTGAAGTGGACGAGGCGGTTGTCGGGGGCGCGGCCGGAGAGGCGGTGCGTCTCGCCGTCCTTGCGGCCCTCGCCCTCGGCGACCATGACCTCGAGGGTGCGGCCGACCTGCTTCTTGTTCTCCTCCCAGGAGATCTCCTCCTGGAGGGCGACGAGGCGCTCGTAGCGCGCCTGCACGACCTCCTTGGGGATCTGGCCCTCCATGGTGGCCGCCGGGGTGCCGGGGCGCTTTGAGTACTGGAAGGTGAAGGCGTTCGCGAAGCGGGCCTCGCGGACGACGTGCATGGTCTGCTCGAAGTCCTCCTCGGTCTCGCCGGGGAAGCCCACGATGATGTCGGTGGAGATGGCGGCGTGCGGGATGGCGGCGCGCACCTTCTCGATGATCCCGAGGAAACGCTCCTGCCGGTACGAGCGGCGCATCGCCTTCAGGACGGTGTCCGAGCCGGACTGCAGCGGCATGTGCAGCTGCGGCATCACGTTCGGGGTCTCGGCCATGGCGGCGATGACGTCGTCCGTGAAGTCGCGCGGGTGCGGCGAGGTGAAGCGGACCCGCTCCAGGCCCTCGATCTCCCCGCAGGCCCGCAGCAGCTTGCTGAACGCCTCGCGGTCGCCCAGGTCGGAGCCGTACGCGTTGACGTTCTGGCCGAGCAGGGTGATCTCGGAGACGCCCTCGCCGACCAGCGCCTCGATCTCGGCGAGGATGTCGCCGGGACGGCGGTCCTCTTCCTTGCCGCGCAGCGCGGGGACGATGCAGAAGGTGCAGGTGTTGTTGCAGCCGACGGAGATGGAGACCCAGGCGGCGTAGGCGGACTCGCGGCGGGTCGGCAGCGTCGACGGGAACGCCTCCAGGGACTCCGCGATCTCGACCTGCGCCTCCTCCTGGACGCGGGCGCGCTCCAGGAGCACCGGCAGCTTGCCGATGTTGTGGGTGCCGAAGACGACGTCGACCCAGGGGGCCCGCTTGACGATGGTGTCGCGGTCCTTCTGCGCCAGGCAGCCGCCGACGGCGATCTGCATGCCGGGCCGGGCGGCCTTCATCGGCGCGAGGTGGCCGAGGTTGCCGTACAGCTTGTTGTCGGCGTTCTCGCGGACCGCACAGGTGTTGAAGACCACGACGTCGGCGTCACCGTTGGAGCCCTCGGGGGCGCGCACGTAGCCGGCGTCCTCCAGGAGGCCGGAGAGCCGCTCGGAGTCGTGGACGTTCATCTGACACCCGTAGGTGCGTACTTCGTAGGTTCGCGTCACGCCCTGCTCGGCCACGGCTCCGGTCCCGTCTTTGCTGCTGGTCACCTGACAAGGGTAAGGGGGCCTAGAGGGGTGTGGTGCCGAGCGGGCCGGGGGCCGGCGGCCGGCTCGCCTCCAGGACCGCCGTGAGCTGGGCGGCGAGGCCGCCCGCGGTCGGCCGGACCGTGCCCGCGAAGGCCGCCGAGCCGACGGTGAAGGCGTCCGCGCCCGCCTCCGCCAGGGCCCGGATGCGGGCCGGGGTGTCGATGGAGCCGGCGACGACGAGCCGGCCGGTGGTCGCGGCGCGGGCGGCGCGGACCAGGTCGAGCGGTTCGGCCTCGGTGGCGCGGTGGGCGAGCAGGTCGACGCCCGCGCAGCCGGCGGCCTCGGCGCGGCGGCAGTCGGCGGCGATCCGGGCCGGGGTGCCGGCCAGGCGGGTCGGGTGGCCCTGGGGCTCGCCGACGAAGGGCAGGTAGCGGATCCGGCTCCCGGCGAGCAGGGCGAGGGTCTCGTCGATCCAGGTGCCGCCCATCAGCCAGTCGACGCCGAGGTCGACGGCGGCACGGACCGAGTCGAGGGCCTGGTCGCGGCCGGTGGCGACGACCTCCAGGTGGCTGGTGGCGCCGAGCTGCCGGATCCGCTCGTGCAGCAGGCGCAGGGTGGCCGGGTCGACGCCGACGTCCTTGAAGCCGATGTGGGTGATGCCGAGCTCGCGGATCGAGTCGAGGACGTGGAGGCAGTCCGTGACGGTCCGGTCGGCCCGGGTGAGCATGAAGACGAAGTCCATCAGAAGTCCTGGGGCGTGAGCTCGGCGGCATGGCGCAGGGCGGTGAGCAGGCTGGCGGGGTCGGCGGTGCCGGTGCCCGCGAGGTCGAAGGCGGTGCCGTGGTCGACGCTGGTGCGGACGAAGGGCAGGCCGAGGGTGATGTTGACGCCGTGTTCCAGGCCCAGGTACTTCACCGGGATCAGGCCCTGGTCGTGGTACTGGGCGACGACGGCGTCGAACTCGCCCGCCCGCGCCCGCATGAACACGGTGTCGGCCGGCCAGGGCCCGCTCGCGTCGATGCCCTCGGCGCGGGCGGCGCGCACGGCGGGTGCGATGACGTCGAGGTCCTCGCGGCCGAAGAGGCCGTTCTCGCCCGCGTGCGGGTTGAGCCCGGCGACGGCGATCCGCGGCCCGGTGCTCCCGCCCCGGCCCCCGAGGGTCTCGTGGGCGAGGCGGATGGTGTCCAGTTCCCGCTCGACGGTGAGCGCGTCGAGCGCGGTGCGCAGTGACTGGTGGACGGTGACGAGGACGACCCGCAGTTCGTCGTTGGCCATCATCATCGCGTAGCGCTCGGTGCCGGTGAGTTCGGCGAGGATCTCGGTGTGGCCGGGGTGCGGCACGCCGGCGAGCCGGAGGGCCTCCTTGTTGACGGGGGCGGTGACGAGCGCCCGCACGTGCCCGGCGAGGGCGAGTTCGACGCCCTTGCGCACGTAGGCGTAGGAGGCCGCGCCCGCGGCGGCGGCGACGGTGCCGAGCGCGGGGTCGCCGGGCAGGCCCGTGCCCGCGGGGAGGACGTCGAGGACGCCGGGGGTGCGGCCGGCGCCGGCGGGGGTGTCGACCGTACGGACGCGGAGGCCGGTGCCGGTGGTGCGGCAGGCGCGGGCGAGGGCGCCGGGGTCGCCGACGACGAGGACGGGGGCGGGGCGGCGCGGGTCGGCGCAGACGCGGACGGTGATCTCGGGACCGATGCCGTGCGGGTCGCCCATGGTGACGGCGATGGGGCGGGTCAGCGGGTGTCCGGTCGACGGGTCTCCGGCCGACGGCTCTCCGGTCGACGAGTCTCCGGTCGACGGCTCTCCGGTCAACGGGTGCCTCCGGCCAGGAGTGCGGTGAGGCGGAGGAGGGTGCCGTCGTCGCCGAAGCCGCCCGCCTTGATCAGGACGGGCAGGCGGGGCGCGCCGGGGCCGTGCAGGGTGCCGCGGGCGATGCCGGGTTCGGGCTCGTCGTACAGCTCGATGCCGGTGGCGCCGAGCGCGCCGAGGACGGCGGCGGCGGTCTCCCCGCCGGTGAGGACGAGCCCGTCGGCCTGCCCGTCGCGCACGCGTTCCCGTACCTCCTCGGTGAGCCGGACGAGCGGCTCGGCCGGGTCGGCGGCGCGCTCCTCGGGGGTGTGCACGGCGGCGCCCACCGGCCGCAGCGCGGCGAGCTGGCGCCTGCTGGCCGGGTTGGCGCTGCCGACGACGGCCAAGGGGCGCTGCACGGGCGGGAGTTCGGACGGCGGTGCGGCGGGGTGACGGGGATATCGGCGGGCCAGGGCGTCGGCGAGGCCCGGGGAGCCGACCCAGAGGACGTCCTCGGGGCCGGGCAGGGCGGCGACGACGGCGTCGAGGTCGGCGTCGGAGACGGCGGAGCAGACGAACACGCCGCCCTGCTCGACCAGTCGGGGCAGTCCCGCGAGCCGGGCGGGTTCCGGCTCGACGAGGACCGCCTCGGGCAGGACGCGGGCGAGGTCGGCGGTGCGCACCGGGTGGGCCGGGTCGCGGGCGAACTCGCTCGCGTCGACCCGTACGCCCCGCACGTACTGCACTCCCGCCACCGTCGTACGGCCTTCGGCGGGGAAGGCGGGGGCCAGGATCGCGGCGCGGCGGCCGGATCCGTGGAGGGCGGCACGCAGTTCGGCGGCGACATGGCCGCGCAGGGTCGAGTCGACCGTCTTGAGCACGAGCTCGGCATCGGCGTACGTGGCGGCGGCACGCCGCGTACGGGCGGCGGCCTCGGTCTCGTCGACGATCCGGGTGCCGAGGTCGACGGCGGTGACGCCGTCGCCGGGAACGGGAGCGCCCGGCGCCGCCGGGTCGAAGAGGACGCGGGCGCGGTGGCCCGACCTGCGGAAGGGTGCGGCGCCGTCGGCGGCGCTGGTGAGGTCGTCGGCGAGGACGACGACGGTGGAAGGCGGCATCGCGGATGGGTCCCTCGATCGGCGCTGCTGGAGCGTGCGTGACGAGATCAACCATCGCGCCGCACGAACCCGCAGGACAAGCGATTCCTTCTCACTCCACCTGTGACTAGATTGCACACATGAGCTGGCCGGAGCTGCCCCCGCTGACCACCCTGCTGCCTTTCGAGGCGACCGTGCGGCACGCCAGCATGACCCGGGCCGCCCAGGAGCTCCACGTCACCCACGGTGCGGTCAGCCGGCAGATCCGGAACCTGGAGAAGGCCCTCGGCGCGGAGCTCTTCGAGCGCGGCCCGCGCTCGCTGCGGCCCACCCCGCAGGCCCGCCGGCTCGCCGCCGCCGTCCGGGACGCGCTGGACGTGATCGAGACGGCCGCCCGGGAGGTCTCGGGCCGGGAGCGGGACACCGGTCCGCTGGCGCTGTCCTGCGAACCGACGCTGCTCATGCGCTGGTTGATCCCGCGCCTGCCGGAGCTCGCGGCCGCGCATCCGGAGCTGACCGTGCACCTGTCGGCGGGTGGTGGGCCGGTGGCGTTCACGCCCGGCCGGCCGGGGGCCGTCGACGCGGCCCTTCGCCGGGACGACTTCCCGGTGCCGGACGGGGTGAGCCGGGTGCCGCTCTTCGACGAGTGGATCGGCCCGGTCTGCCGCCCGGAGGCGGCGGAACGCCTCCGGGCCGGGGCGCCGGTCACGCTGCTGCACACCGCGACCCGGCCGGCCGCCTGGACCGACTGGCGCCGCCTGACCGGCCGGTCGCCATCGGTGGCCGGCGAGCAGACCTTCGAGCACTTCTACCTCGCGCTCCAGGCCGCCGTCGCCGGCGTGGGCGTCGCCGTGGGCCCGTACGCACTCGTCCGCGACGATCTCGTACGGGGCCAACTGGCGGCCCCGTACGGCTTCGTCGCGGACGGCACGGGCTACGGGCTGCTCAGCCCGCGCCCGCCGGAGCGGGACGCGCGGATCGGCGCGCTGCTCGGCTGGCTGCGCGAGCAGGCGGCGGACCTGGCTCCGCCCGCCCCGTGCCGCATCAGTTGAGCGGGACGGTGCGGATCGCCCGTACCGCACCGGTGGCCGGCACCGGCACGCTGCGGACCCCCTTGTCCGTGGAGTAGGCGGCCGCCCCGGCGCCGACCGGCGTCGTGGTCATGGGCCGGTCGGCGGCGCAGCGCTGCTTCTCCGCCTCGGCCATCGGTCCGGTGCGCTGCAGCAGCCGGTCGGGCGTCCCGCGGGAGGGCCCGTCGATCACGGCGTGCAGCCGGTAGTCGTCCTTCTTGCTGAGGAACCAGCCCTCGACGCGCTCCCGGCTGGGCTGGAGCTCGATCCAGCTGACCTCGCCGGGCTGGATGTGCTCCACGACGTTGCGCTGCTCGCCGCTGAACCACTGCCAGGCGCGCTGCCAGCCCTTCTCGTACGCGAGGGAGAACTGGGCGGCGATCGGCGTGCTCCTGATCCGCTTCTCGTCCTCCGCGCGGTCGCCCGTGGTGGGCAGCTTGGCCGCGTCGATCAGGGCGACGCCGTCGGCGGCGTAGGTCTGGGAGACGCTGTCGTAGGCGCGCTCGGAGAAGGAGACGACCCGGGTGTGTTCGAGGGTGTTGCGGGTGCAGTTGACGAACGCCTCGCCGACGACCCGGGCCCGGTCGTAGTAGCGGAAGGAGGTACGGAAGTCGGGCCGGAAGACGCAGGAGTTCTCGCCGTTGCAGGCGCGCGCCGCGTTGGACAGGGTGGCCTCGCGCTCGTTGCCCTTGAACGCCTCGGCCCGGCCCAGGTCGGTCTTGTCGACGGTCTTGTCGAGCGCGGGCGGGACCTCGACGGCGCGGACGCGGGCGATCATCGGGCTGCACGCCGGCGGGATCTTGGGATCGGCGAGCCGGGAGGTGAAGGTGAGCGTCGGCTCGTTCTCGTTGGCCGTGAAGGCGTAGCTCCGCTTCGTCCAGACGCCGGACCCCGGCTTGCCCTTGACCCGGTCCGGATCGCCGGCGGTCGTGACGTCCGTGACCGTGCCACCGGAGCCCTGGACGCTGTACGGCTGGCCGCTCGCGACCTGTTCGCCGGTGCAGTCCTTGGAGACGGACGGGCTGTCCTCGTAACTGACGGTGACCTGGGCGCCCTTGCGGACGCCGCGGAGCCGCTGGCTGAGGGTGTTGCCGCCCTTGTCGAGGCCGACGCCGTAAGAGTCGTCGGTGCGGCCGGACGCGGACGGCGAGAAGCGCTGGTTCAGGCCGTTCCAGAAGTCGAGGCCGACGGTGGTGGGACCGGCGGCGGTCGTGGCGGGGGCGGCGAAGTCGCCGTTGAGGACGTCGACGGCCTGCGAGGCGGCGGCTTGGGCGGGGGCCGGTGAGCCGGCGAGGGCGGCGGGGAGCAGCAGGCTCGCTGCCGCGAGGGCGCGGAGAGAGGAAGACATGGGGACGAGCTCCTCGTGTGGGGGTGGTGCGTGCCAGGGGCGGGACGGAGGTGGGGGCTCAGGAACCGCTGCGGTCGGGCCGCAGGACGTCGACCCGCTTCGGTACGGCGCCGGGGGCGAGCGCGTCACGGGCGGGCAGCGAGCGCGGGGACGACGGCGGGCCGGGGTTGGGAGCGGTGCCGCCGGCCGTGTTGCCGGTGGGGCGGGTGCGGCCGCACAGATTGGCCGGGGCGGCGTAGGTCTGGGCGACGAAGCTGCTGGAGTTGACCATGGAGGGGCTGTCCACGGCGATGCCGGAGATCTGCGAGCCGGAGTCGGCGACGAGTTTGCCCACGACCCGCCGCATGGCGGCGCTCGCGCCGAAGACCAGCATGTCGTAGGGCTTGACGGTCGACTTGTAGGTCGTCGTCTCGGTGTTGTCGATCGTCCACGACTTGGAGTACGTGGCCTTGAAGGCTGCCTCGAAGGCGAGTTTGGCGCTCATCGAGCCGGCCACCTTGCCGCCGGCCGCGACGCTGGTCTTGGTGCCGTTCGTGGAGGTCGGGCCGTCCTTGAGGTTCGGCGTCTTGTGCTCGCTGGTCATGTCGTTGGTGAGGTTGGTGGTGACCTCGCCGGAGGCGGTGATGGTGCCCTCCGCGGTGATCTTGCCGGAGATCTCACCGCCGATGTTGTCGGTGCTGGTGGTGCGCAGGGTGACCGTGCGGTCGACGCTCATGTCGCTCTCGGTGCAGTTGACGACCGAGTTGCCGAGGGACCGTACGGCGGTCGCGAACTCGCGTCCCTGCTTGGGGTCGATGACGAAGCGGCAGGCGTCGGGCTTGGTGTCGCAGTACTTCAGGACGTCGGCGACCTTCGCCGGGCGCCCGTCGGCGGCGACGGCGGTCGGGGTCGGCGGTTCGCCGGGCCCCTCGTCGGCGCCGACGGCGGCCGGGGCGAGCGGCCCGGCGAGGCCGAGGGCCAGGGCGGGGACGAGGGCGTGGAGCAGGAGCAGCGCGGGACGGCGCGAGGGCATGGGACATCCCTTCGGGACGGGGCGTACGGGTGCGGGCGGGCCCGACGGGCCAGGGATCAAGAACCGAGCAGCGAGCAGAGCTGCGAGACCGGGAAGGGGGACAGTGCCGGGTCGGCGGAGCCCGCGGGGAGCGAGGCCGGGAAGTCGGCGCAGGTGGCGCTCCCGACGTCGGCGGCGCTGCTGGTCGTCTCGGGCTTGAAGCCGTTGACGGCGGCGGTCATGTCGTCCATGCCCTTCTGCTCGCCGTTGTTGCCCTTGGCGAGCCCGGACATGCAGGCGTCCGCGCCCGGCGAGCCGGGCTTGCACTTCTCCAGGTCCTTGCCGATCTCCTTGATGTCCTTGTCGGCCTGCGTGGCGGACTCCTTGGTCTTCTTCTTCTCGGCCGCGATCTCCTTCGCCTCGTTGGCGTTGGTCTCCTTGTCCAGACACTCCTGGTCGTCCGGCTTGCACTCCTCGGCGAAGGCGACGGAGGCGGCGGTGGCGGCCGCCCCGCCCGAAAGGACGAGCGCGGAGGCGAGGACGGCGGCGCCGATCGCCCGCCGCAGGAGCAGCGGACGGCGGACACGGGTCACGGAGGGCATGGCAACTCCCTGGGGACGGAGGTGAATTGACGGGTACGGCGACGGGCGCGGCGATCACGGCAGGGACCGCCATCAAGATCGCCAAGCGCATTCCGACGCTAACCGGACCGGTCCCGGCGCCCCGGCAGGACACACGGCGCGGCGCGGGCCCCGAGGCCCGCTCACCGCATCGGCGGAGCGCACCCGGGGTCCGCCGGACGGGCTGCCAACATCGCCGCCCGGAGTAGTGGTCCGAGCGGTGTGGCGGGCCCCCTCCGGATGGATCGCCGGGCCGGTCGGGTGACGGATCCGGGCCCGCCTCGCGCGGGGTCTCACCCGCCCGGCCGCCGCCGGTCGGCGGCTCCGCCCAGGGGGCGGGCGGAACCCGGCGCGCGCCGCCACGATCCGGTGAATTCGCCGCCACGGCCGCGACCTCGAACAGCCGTCCGCCATACGGCTGTTTCAACGCTCCCGGATCGCGCCGGTGATCACCCTCGGCAAGGCTGCTGCTGTGTCCGACGGCCCGTCCCGGCCGTCCGGACGGCCCCGGGCGCGCCATGCCCGCGGGCCGAGCCCTCCCCGTACGACCCCGTCCGAGCTCGTGCGTCCCCGTGCGGCTCGTGCGCCCTCGTACGGCCTCACGAAGGAGAGCAGCACCATGTCCCGATCACACCGGTCCCGACGCGTTCCCCTGCGCCGCCGGCTCCGCCGGAGCCTCGCCGCCGTCACCGGGGTCGCCGCGCTCACCGCGCTTCCCGCGCTCGCTCCCGCCGCCACGGCCAACGAGGCCGCGCCGACCGTCCTCGCCTGGGGCGCCGGACGCACCGGCCAGCTGGGCAACGGCACGCTCAACGACAGCCTGTCCCCCGCCTCCGTCAGCAACCTGTTCCGCGGCGACGTCGACCAGATGTCGGCAGGCGGCACGTCCTCGGCGGACTCGTTCGTGCTCGCCCGCACCGACAAGACCGTGAAGGCCTGGGGCCACAACTCCTCGGGCCAGCTCGGCAACGGCGGCAACGACAACCAGACCGTGCCGACCACCGTCCCGCGCCTGAACAACATCAAGGACATCGCGGCCGGCGGCCGGCACGCCCTCGCGCTCGACACCAGCGGCCAGGTCTACTCCTGGGGCGACAACTCCTACGGCCAGCTCGGCAACAACCGCACCGGCGACAGCCGCGTCTACCCGGACCGCGTCCAGGGCATGCCGAAGGTCAAACAGATCTCGGCCGGCTGCGACTTCAGCCTCGCGCTCCTGGAGAACGGCAAGGTGTACGCGTGGGGCCGCGGCATCCACGGCCAGCTCGGCACCGGCAACCGCCAGACCAGCTCCGTGCCCCGGCTGGTCCAGGGCCTGGAGAACGTCGTCTCCATCGACGCGGGCTGCTACCACGCCCTCGCCCTGACCGCCGACGACACCGTGAAGTCCTGGGGCTACAACCTCTACGGCCAGCTGGGCAACTCCAGCACCAAGTCCTCCACCGTCCCGGTCGACGTCGACTGGCTGGAGGGCGTCTCCCGGATCGAGGCGGGCGCCTTCCACAACTACGCCGTCATGAGCGACAGCCACGTCTGGGGCTGGGGCAACAACCAGTACGGCCAGCTCCTGGAGTCGGACGAGGCCACCGACTCCGACATCTCGCTGACCAACCGCACCGCCCCGGTCGAGATCCCGCGCCTGGAGGGCGTCCAGCACCTCGCGGCGGGCGCGCGCCACGGCGTCGCGATCATCGCCGACACGGTCGACACCTGGGGCAACAACAGCGAGGGCCAGCTCGGCAACGGCACGACCGTGTCCCGCTCCTCGCCGGTGCAGGTGCTCGACGAGGGCTCGAAGATCAAGGACGTGGTGGCGTCACTGGGCGGCAACACGACGTACGCGTACTGAGCGGGGTGCGTACGTGATGACGTACTGCTCCCTCGTACGCGTGACCGTCGCGCTGGCCGCGGTGCTCGCCCTGGGCGCCCCCGCGCACGCCGAGCCGAGCGATCCGTGGGTACGGGCCTGGGGCCTGGGCGGCTCCGGGCAGCTCGGCAACGGGTCCACGGTCGACCAGCAGACGCCGGCGTCCGTCCGGGGCATCCGACGCGACGACGTGCGCGAGCTGGCGACCGGCGGCGGCAACGCCAATCTGGACTTCGCGCTCGCCCTGCTCAGGGACGGCACCGTCCAGTCCTGGGGCGGCAACGCGAACGGCCAGCTGGGCGACGGCACCACGACGAACCGGCCGGCCCCCGCGGCCGTCGCCGGACTCTCCGGAGTCTCGGAGGTCGGCACGGGGTACAGCTTCGCGGCCGCCGTACGCGGCGGGCGCGTGTGGGCCTGGGGCGCCAACGACAACGGCCAGCTCGGCAACGGAGCGACCTCGACCACCGCGACCACGCGGCCCGTGGCCGTACAGAGCCTGAACAAGGTCAAGGACATCGCCCTCGGCTGCCATCACACCCTCGCCCTGCGCGAGGACGGCACGGTCTGGACCTGGGGCCGGAACAACGACGGCCAGCTCGGCATCGGCACCCTCGTCGACCAGAACACCCCGAAGCGGGTGCCCGGCCTCACGGATGTCGTGGCCGTGGCCGCGGGCTGCTTCCACTCCGTGGCCCTCGCCTCCGACGGAACGGTCAGGGCATGGGGGCGGGGTTCCAGCGGCCAGCTCGGCAACGACGGCTTCGACAACAGCTCGTCCCCCGTGGACGTGAAACTCCTGGACGAGGTCAAGGCGGTCCACGCCGGCTGGTACCACAACGTGGCCGTGACGGCCGACGGAGATGCGCGCGCCTGGGGCTGGAACGGCAACGGCCAGCTGGGCGACGGCACGACCGCCAACCGCGCCGTCCCGGTCCCCGTACCCGGGCTCAAGGGCGTCGAGGCCCTGTCCCTGGGCTGGAAGCACACCGTGGCCCTCCTCGACGACCAGTCCGTCCTCGCGTGGGGCGACAACAGCGCCGGCCAGCTCGGCGACGGCACCACCACCTCGTCCCCGTCGCCCGTCACCGCCCTGCCGCCGGGCAGCGGCACCACCCGCCTGCCGGCCTCCCTCCCGTGGAAGACGAGCTACGCCTACTGATCCGAAGGTCGGTCCACCGACAGGTCCACCGACAGAACGAAAGGCACGCAGATGACCCCACCCCTGCGTCTCACCCTCCTCGCCGCCCTGTCCCTCGCGGCGCTCCCGCTCACCCCGGCCCACGCCCAGTCCCGCGCCGGCACCGACCCCTGGGTCCGCTCCTGGGGCGAGAACGCCCAGGGCCAGCTGGGCAACGGCTCCACGCTCGCCCAGCAGACCCCGTCGGCCGTCACCGGCATCGCCCGGGACGACGTCCGCAAGCTCTCCGGCGGCGGCACGGGCACCGGCACCGGCGCCGCCCTCACCGCCTTCGCCGTCGCGCTCCTGAAGGACGGCACCGTGAAGTCCTGGGGAGCCAACGGCGTCGGACAGCTCGGCAACGGCACCACCACCGGTCAGAACTTCCCGGGCACGGTCGCCGGCCTCACCGGCGTCAGCGCGATCTCGGCCGGCCTCAACCACGTCCTCGCGGTGAAGGGCGGCCGGATCCTCGCCTGGGGCAGCAACACCTCCAAGCAGCTGGGCACCGGCAAGGACACCACCGACCCGGCCAAGACTCCGCTGCCGGTGCAGAGCCTGGACAAGGTGAAGGACGTCGGCGCGGGCTGTGACTTCAGCGTGGCGCTGCGCCAGGACGGCACCGTCTGGACCTGGGGCAAGGGCGACAACGGGCGGCTCGGCACCGGCAACAACACCACCCGCGACACCCCGCAGATGGTGCCGGACGTGACCGACGTCGAGTCGATCTCGGTGGGCTGCGAGTACGTCCTCGCGCTGACCGCCGACGGCACGGTCAAGGCCTGGGGCAAGGGCACCGAGGGCCAGCTCGGCAACGACACCACCACGGACAGCAACAAGGCCGTGGACGTCGCCTACCTCGACGCCGTCGCCAAGGTCTTCGCGACCAACGCGACCAGCTTCGCGATCCTGGACGACGGCAGCGTGGCCGGCTGGGGCAAGAACACCGAGCGGCAGCTCGGCGACGGCACCGCCGCCAACCGCACCACCGCCGTCGTGCTCGATCAGCTCGTCGGCGTGCAGGACATCGCGGGCGGCGCCGACTACACCATCGCCGCGCTCGACAACGGCTCGGTGATCGGCTGGGGCGGCAACGCCGCCGCGCAGCTCGGCGACGGGACGACGACCGCGACCACCGGCACGGCGGCCACGACGGCGCTGCCGCCGGGCAGCGCGATCACCCATGTGTCGACGACGATGACCGGGAAGTCCAGCTTCGCCTACTGAGCGCCACGCGCGGCTCACCCCCCGTCCTGGACAGGGCCCGGCACGGGTCCGCCCTGGCCAGGACGGGGACGAAGCTGGCAGGATCGCGCCATGCCCGCCGCACTCTCCCGCACCGCCCGCCGCCGCCTGCTCCAGGTCTCGGCGGCTCTCCTGGTGGTCGCGGGAGTGCTCGTGTGGTGGCTGGTTCCGTTCGGCGCGAAGACGCCGAGCGGGCACATCACCTTCAGCACCGGCGTACCGACGGGCGTCTACCAGAAGTACGGAGCCCTGCTCCAGCGCGCGCTGGCCAAGGACCTGCCGGACGTCTCGATAACGCTGAAGGACAGCGAGGGCTCGCAGCAGAACCTCGCCCGGCTCGCCTCGGGCGAGGCCGACTTCACGGTGGCGACGGCGGACGCGGTGGCCCAGTACCAGCGCGACCGCAGGCCCGGCTTCGAGCACCTGCGCGGCTGCGCGCGGCTCTACGACGACTACGTGCAGCTCGTCGTCCGCAAGGGCTCGTCCATCCAGTCGGTGGCCGATCTGCGCGGGCTGCGCGTCGGCGTCGGCCAGGCGGGGTCGGGGGTGCGGCTGATCGCCGACCGGGTCCTGGCGGCCGCCGGGCTCACCCCGGACGTGGACGTGAAGCCCGTGTCGGCGGGCATCGACACCATGCCGGGGCTCATGGAGCGCGGGAAGCTGGACGCGTTCTTCTGGTCGGGCGGGCTGCCCACCCAGGCCGTGCAGGAGCTGTCCGAGCGGCTGCCGGTCCGCCTTGTGCCGCTGGACGCCGCTCTGGTGGACAGCCTGCACGACGTGGGCGAGTCCACCCGCTTCTACCGTTCGGCGGTGATCCCGGCCGACGCCTACACGCTCGCCCAGGACGGCAACCCGGTGGAGACGCTGGCGGTGGCGAACATCCTGGTCACCATGGACAAGGCCGATCCCGACCTGGTCGAGGGCATCACCCGTACGGTCATCGGCAGCCGCGACGGGATCGGCAACCAGGTGCACCCGGCCCAGCTGGTGGACCTGCGGACCGCGATCTACACCGACCCGATCCCGCTGCACGAGGGCGCCCGGCGGTACTACCGCTCCGTGAAGCCCTGATCGCCCGCGCTCCGCTGGTCGTCACGGGGCACGCGGGTCGTCGCGCGGCACGCGTACGGTCACCTTCAGGCCGTGCGGCTCGTTCCGCGCGTACGTGATCGTGGCGTGGCCCGCCGCGAGCAGCACCCGGGCGATGGACAGGCCGAGGCCCGAGCCCTTGACGTTCTGGTGGCGGCCCGAGCGCCAGAAGCGGTCGCCGACGCGCTCCAGCTCCTCGTCGGTGAGCCCGGGCCCGTGGTCGGCGACCTCGATCTCGACGAGACGCCCGCCGGGGGTGAGCCGGACGGCGACGTCGACGTCCTCGCCCGCCGGGGTGAACTTCAGCGCGTTGTCGATCACCGCGTCGAGCGCGCTGGACAGCGCCACCGGGTCCGCCCAGGCGGTCAGGGCGGCGACGTCGGCGACGATCGCCACGCCCTTCTCGTCGCCTACCGGCCGCCAGGAGGCGACCCGCTCGGCGGTGAGCGCGCCGATGTCGGTGAGCCGCAGGTCGGCGGCGGTGTGCTCGGCGAGCGCGAGGTCGAGCAGGTCGTCGAGGACCTGCGCGAGCCGCTTGCCCTCGGTGCGTACGGAGGCGATCTCCTCGTTGCCCTCGGGCAGTTCGAGGGCGAGCAGCTCGATGCGCAGGAGCAGCGCGGCGAGCGGGTTGCGCAGCTGGTGGGAGGCGTCGGCGACGAAGGCCCGCTGCTGTTCGAGGACGTCCTCGACGTGGTCGGCCATCTCGTTGAACGAGTCGGTGAGCCGCCGCAGTTCGGGCGGTCCGCCGGCGGCGGCGACGCGGGACTTCAGCCGGCCGGTGGCGATGTCGTGGGTGGCGGCGTCCAGGACGCGTACGGGCCTGAGCACCCAGCCGGTGAGCCGGAAGGCGGCGCCGACGGCGAGCAGCATGGCGGCGGCCTCGCCGGCGAAGATCAGCAGCCAGCCGTGCAGGATGCGGGAGCGCAGCTCGCCGGTGGGCGAGTCGGTGACGACGACGGCGACGACGTCCCCGTCCCGTACGACCGGTGAGGCGACGATCAGCCGGGCGTTGCCCTGCCAGGGCCAGACCTGCGAGGGGTCGTGGCTGCGGCGGCCGAGCAGCGCCTCGTTGAAGGCGCGTCTGGCCTCGCCGTCGTACGGGACGACCCAGTCCTCGGGGGCGGCGGCCATCGACCGGTTGTCACGGTAGAAGATGCCGGCCCGGATCCCGTACACCTCGTGGTAGCTGAGGAGCTCGCGGCCGAGGGTGGTGCGGCGCTCGTCGAACACGAAGCGGTTCTCGCTGACGAACTGGGCGAGGGCGGCGAAGCGGGCCGAGTCGTCGAGCCGGTCGACCACCACCCGCTGCTGTTCGGAGGCGGCGGTGCTGGCGGCCAGCGGGAAGCCGAGGGCGAGCAGGACGCCGGCCATCAGGACGATCAGGAGCGGGAGGAGACGGGTGCGCACGGGAGATCGGGGCCGGGCTCACGCGGCGGGCGGGACCAGGCGGTAGCCGACGCCCCGCACGGTCTCGATCAGGGTGGGCATGCGCAACTTCGAGCGCAGGGAGGCGACATGGACCTCCAGGGTGCGGCCGGTGCCCTCCCAGCTGGTCTGCCAGACCTCGCTGATGATCTGCTCGCGGCGGAACACCACGCCGGGGCGCTGGGCGAGCAGCGCGAGGAGGTCGAACTCCTTGCGGGTGAGCGGGACGACCTCGCCGTCGACGCTGACCCGGCGGGTCGGCAGCTCGACGGTGACGGCGCCGAGCCGCAGGGTGGTGCTGTCCTCGCCGGTGCCGGTGGTCTCCTCACCGGCGGCGCTGCGCCGGCTGACGGCGTGGATGCGGGCGAGCAGCTCACCGGTGTCGTAGGGCTTGACGACGTAGTCGTCGGCGCCGAGATTGAGGCCGTGGATCCGGGAGCGCACGTCGGAGCGGGCGGTCACCATGATCACGGGGGTGCTGGTGAGCTTACGGATGCGGCCGCAGACCTGGTATCCGTCCAGGTCCGGCAGGCCGAGGTCGAGCAGGATCACCCCGTACGAGGGGCGCTCGCCGTGCGCGGCGGGCAGCACGGCCTGCAGCGCCTCCTCGCCGTTGCGGGCGTGGGTCACGGAGAAGCCGTGCTTGGCGAGGATCGCGGAGAGCGCGGCGGCTACGTGGTCGTCGTCTTCGACGAGCAGCAGTCTCACGGAGCCCTCCTCTTTCGATCTCGGCGCGGGGTGATGAGCTGGGTGACGCGCGGGGTGATGCGCGGGGTGGTGCGCGAGGTGATGACTATCTGTGTACCAGGGCGCGGAGGTCAGGGCCATACCGTTCACGCAGCGTATCCGGTCGCGACCCTATCGTTATGCTCAAACTTCGCTCAGATGTGATGACGCTCGTCCCGCCCGATCTCTAGTGTCCAACCCAACCGAGCAGGACGGAGCGAGAAGCCGATGAGCGGAGTGTCAGTGACCAAGGGTTCGCAGGACGCCGTGCGGGCGACGGACGACCTGGTCGTGCTGTCCGCCGTGAACAAGCACTTCGGCGCGCTGCACGTACTCCAGGACATCGATCTGACGATCCACCGCGGCGAGGTCGTGGTGGTCATCGGTCCGTCCGGGTCCGGCAAGTCCACACTGTGCCGCACCATCAACCGCCTGGAGACGATCGACTCCGGCAGCATCACCATCGACGGGAAGCCGCTGCCCCAGGAGGGCAGGGAGCTGGCGCGGCTGCGGTCGGACGTCGGCATGGTCTTCCAGTCCTTCAACCTCTTCGCGCACAAGACCGTGCTCGAGAACGTGATGCTGGGCCAGATCAAGGTCCGCGGCGTGGAGAAGAAGGAGGCCGAGGCCAGGGCCCGCGCCCTGCTCGACCGGGTCGGCGTCGGCACGCAGGCCGACAAGTACCCGGCGCAGCTCTCCGGCGGCCAGCAGCAGCGCGTGGCCATCGCCCGCGCGCTCGCCATGGGCCCGAAGGTCATCCTGTTCGACGAGCCGACCTCGGCGCTCGACCCGGAGATGATCAACGAGGTCCTGGACGTCATGCAGCAGCTGGCCGCGGAGGGCATGACGATGGTCGTCGTCACGCACGAGATGGGCTTCGCCCGCTCGGCCGCCAACCGCGTGGTGTTCATGGCGGACGGCCGGATCGTCGAACAGGCCACCCCGGACGAGTTCTTCAGCAACCCGCGCAGCGACCGTGCCAAGGACTTCCTGTCGAAGATCCTGCACCACTGACGGCCCCCGTGACCGCCACCGACGGACCCGGTGACCCGCCACTGACGGTTCCCGTGATCCGTACCCCTGGCGCCACGCGTCCGGAACTCCTTCGTCACTCCCGGCTACTTGCTGCACACTGACGATCAACTATCCACGACCTGAGGGATTTTCACGATGAAGCTCCGCAAGACCGCGGCCGTGGCCGTTGCCGTGCTCGCGCTGACCGCGACCGCCTGTGGCGGCAAGGAGGGCTCGGCCGGTGACAAGCCCGCCGCCAAGCCCGGCGACGCCGACGCCCCCGCGCTGCCCACGTACACCGTCTCCGGCGGTGTCGACCTGAACTCGCCGACCTTCAAGAAGGCCAAGGAGCGCGGCAAGCTGATCATCGGCTCCAAGGCCGACCAGCCGTACCTCGGCTTCGAGGACCAGGCCACGAAGAAGCGCTCCGGCTTCGACATCGAGATCGCCAAGATGATCGCCGCCGACCTGGGCTTCTCCGAGGACAAGATCGAGTGGAAGACGGTCGACTCCAAGCTCCGTGAGACGGCGATCGCCACGGGCCAGGTCGACTACTACGTCGGCACCTACACGATCAACGACAAGCGCAAGGCGCAGGTCGGCTTCGCCGGCCCGTACTACAAGGCCGGCGCCGACCTCCTGGTCCGCAAGGACGAGACCGCGATCACCGGCCCGGAGACCCTGAAGGGCAAGAAGGTCTGCTCGATCACGGGCTCGACCCCGCTCCAGGAGATCAAGAAGCCGAAGTACGGCGCGGAGACCGTCGAGCTCGGCAAGTACTCCGACTGCGTCCAGCAGCTGCTCACCAAGCAGGTCGACGCCGTCACCACCGACGACTCGATCCTCAAGGGCTACGCCGCCGCCAACGCCGGCAAGCTCAAGGTCGTCGGCAAGCCGTTCACCGAGGAGCCGTACGGCATCGGCATGAACAAGGACGACAAGGCCCTCCGCGACGAGGTGAACCGCATCCTCGAGTCGCACGAGAAGGACGGCACCTACAAGCGGATCTACGACGCCACCCTCGGCCTCTCCGGCTCGGCCTACACCGAGCCGCCGGCGGTCATCCGCTACTGATCCGCCGCTGAACCACCCCTGAGCGAGCGCCTCGTGGCACCGTCCCCCTCCCCTCGGTGCCACGGGGCGCCCCACCCCTGCCCGTAAGCCTGCCTCGCGCAAGCCTGCCGCCGACTGCCGACGCGGAGTCCTCATGAACGTACTGCTCGACAATTTCGCGGAGTTCCGCAACGGTTTCATAGGAACCGTGGAGATCACCGTCGTGAGCTCGGTCATCGCGCTGCTGCTCGGCGTCGTCATCGCCGGCTTCCGGGTCTCCCCCGTTCCCCCGCTGCGCTTCTTCGGCACCGCCTGGGTGACGCTGCTGCGCAACACCCCGCTGACGCTGCTCTTCCTGGTCTTCTTCTTCGTCGTCCCGGAGATCCTCTTCCCGGGCATGAGCCCCTTCGTGCTCGCCTCGCTCGCGCTCGGCTTCTACACCTCCTCGTTCGTCTGCGAGGCCGTCCGCTCCGGCATCAACACCGTGCCGCTCGGCCAGGCCGAGGCCGCCCGCTCGCTGGGCCTGACCTTCACGCAGACGCTGCGGCTGATCGTGCTGCCGCAGGCCACCCGGACCGTGCTGCCCCCGCTGAGCTCGATCTTCATCGCGCTGACCAAGAACTCGGCCATCGCCGGCGCCTTCAGCGTCACCGAACTGTTCGGCTGGCAGACGCTGATGAGCGAGCAGGGCTACGCGATCGTCCCGATCTTCGTCTGGGTCGCGCTCGCCTACCTCGTCATCACCTTCGCCATCAGCGGACTCTTCCGACTCCTTGAGCGCAACCTGGAGGTCGCCCGATGAGCGCCAGCGTTCTCTTCGACACGCCCGGCCCCAAGGCCAAGGTCCGCAACCGGATCTACGCCGTCGTCGGCACCCTCGCCCTCCTCGCGCTGCTCGTCGTCAGCATCATGCGGCTGAGCGACAAGGGCCACCTCGACTACGCGATGTGGGACATCTTCAACTACGCGGGCATCCGGCAGAACATCGCCGACGCGCTGCTCGCCACCCTGAAGGCGTTCGGCCTCGCCGCCGTCGGCTCCCTCGTCCTCGGCGTGCTGCTCGCCGTCGGCCGGCTCTCCGACCACGCGGCGGTCCGCTGGGCGGCCACCGCCTTCATCGAGGTCTTCCGCTCGATCCCGCTGCTCATCACGATCTTCGCGGTGTGGGTCGGCTTCCTCACCGACTACTCGATGTGGGCGCTCGCGCTCGGCCTGTCGGTCTACAACGGCTGCGTCCAGGCCGAGGTGCTGCGCGCCGGCGTCAACGCGGTGCCGCGCGGCCAGCGCGAGGCGGCGTACGCGCTCGGCATGACCAAGACGCAGGTGATGACCAGCGTCCTGCTGCCGCAGGCGGTCCGGGCCATGCTGCCGACGATCATCAGCCAGCTGGTGGTCACCCTGAAGGACACCTCGCTCGGCTTCGTCATCCTCTACCCCGAGCTGCTCTACTCGGCCCGCCTGATCGCCTCCAACACGCTCGTCAACGGCCAGTACCCGTACGTGTCCGTGATCGTGGTCTTCGGCGCCATCTACATCGCGCTGTGCCTGGCGCTGTCCGCGCTCGCGACCTGGATCGAGAAGCGCGGCCGGCGGGCGAAGACCGGCATCAAGGTCTCCGACGCGGAGGCCCAGGCGATCGTCGTCACCGCCGACGCCGGGCAGCACGGCGGCACCGGCGGGGCCGGTTCCGCACAGAACTGACGGCATGTGACATCATCCGGGGGCAGTGGCGACCGCCGCTGCCCTTGTCACTTGACGCACGCACCCGCAGTGGGTTGCATACGTTCTGTGATCAAGCTCCGGGCCCGCGCCACCCTCTGCTGTGCTTCCCGCGCGGCCGTACGGAACGAGACCGTACGGCCCTGCGCGCATTCAGGTTCAGGAGCCGCACCGTGGACCCGGTGATCATCGTGGGCGCGGGGCCCGTAGGCCTCGCGCTCTCCCTCGCCCTCGCTGCCCAGGACGTGCCCAGCGTCGTCCTGGACGAGACCCCGGGCAAGGAGGAACCCCGCCCCGCGCGCACCGTCGTGCTGCGCGCCGACATGGCCGCCCTGGTCGAGCGGCTCGGTTGCGCCACGCTGCGTGACGAGGGCCTGCGCTGGGTCGGCTGGCGCGCGATGCGCCGTCGGCAGCAGACCCGGCACGTCGCCCTCGACCTGGGCCTCCCGGGCGAGGACGGCGCCGAGGACGGCCCGGAAGCCCCGGCCGCCCCGCTGCACGTCCCGCAGCACGCCCTCGCCCGCGGCCTGCGCGACGCCATCGCCCGGCAGCCGCTCGTCACCCTCGTCACCGACTCCCGGGTCGACACGATCGAGCAGGACGCGCTGGGCGTCCGCGCCCACACCCGGGGCCCGGCCGGCACCTGGTGGCGCGGCAGTCATCTGGTCGGCTGCGACGGCGCCCGCTCGATCGTGCGCAAGCTGCTCGGCGTCCGCTTCCCCGGCCGTACGGCGGTGGAACGCCACGCGGTCGCCGCGCTGCGCACCGAACTCCCCTGGCCCGGCGAGGCCCTGTTGCACCGTCAGCCGCCATGGCGGGGCGTCGGCGACGAGATCGCCGCGCGGCCGCTGCCCGACGGGGTGTGGCGGATCGACTGGCTGCTGCCGCCGCGCGGCGACCTGGTCACCCCCGAGGCGCTCGTCAGCCGCATCCGCGACACCCTGGCCGGCTGGTGCGAGGGCACCACCCCGGCGTACGAGCTCATCGACACCGGCGTCCACACCGTGCACCACCGGCTCGCCCGGCGCTGGCGGGTGGACCGGGTCCTCCTCGCCGGCGACGCGGCGCACCTGCTCGGCGCGGTCGGCACCCAGGGCGTCGACGAGGGCCTGCGGGACGTGGACAACCTGGCCTGGAAACTGGCCCACACCTGGCACCACCCGGACACCTCGCCCGTACTGCTCGACAGCTACCAGAGCGAGCGCAGGGCCGCCGTCGCCGCCCTGCTGCGCGCGGCCGACCAGGCGCTGCCGGTGCTGCGCGGCGGCGGTGGGCTGCGCACCATCCTGCCGGGCGGCGGACGGAGCCACGACGCCCTGCTCACCGACGGGCACCTGGGCCGTGGTCCGCTGGGCGCGCTGCCCGCCTATCCGCACTCGCCGCTCGCGCCCGAGCCCACCGAGGGCCGCATCCCGGTGGGCACACCGGACGGCGGTCCGGTCGAGGACGTACGGGTGACCGCGCCCGACGGCACGACCGTACGGCTCCGGGACCGGCTCGGTCAGGGCCGGCTGCTCGTCGTGCTCGTCGCCCCCGGCACCGGGGTGTGGGACCGCCGGCACTGGGTGAGCGCGGGCGTGATGCCCCGGCTCGCCGAGGCCGTGGACGCGCTGCCCGCCCCCGCGGAACTGTTGGTCACCGAGGCATATCCGGGCGCGCCGGCCCACGCGGTGCTGCTCGTCCGGCCCGACGGCCATCTGGCCGCCGCCTTCGCCGGAGTGCGGCCGGAGGAACTGCACGCGGCGGCGGACGCGGTGCGGGGCGGGAGCGGGGCGGACGAGGAGGCGGCGGAGCCGGAGGCGAGCGAAGACGCGGTGGCAGAGGCCAATTGACCACCGCGGGCGTGCGTGGTGTACTCCGGAGCGTGACCGACACCCCTGTGCGCCTGTGGCGGAGGGTCCATGTGGACCTGATCCGCTACGCGGGCTGCGTGTGTCGCCCGTCCTGCTGAATTCGCCTCCCTTGCAGCTTCGCGAACCTCAGGACGGTCATCCGTGCCCCAGACTCAGCACACCCCTGCGCCCGTTCCGGGCTCCCCCGCACCCGGGTCCCCCGCCTCCCTCGTTTCCCCCGGCCAGGCCGATCTGCTGGACTTCGTCCGGCGCACGGCCGCCGACACCGCGCTGATCGACTCGCTTCCGCTCGACCCCGAGGGCCGTACCTGGGTGCGGCTCGACGGCCCGGGCGGCAGCGAGGCCTGGCTCATCGGCTGGCCGCCCGGCACGGGGACCGGCTGGCACGACCACGCCGAGTCGTTCGGCGCCTTCGCCACCGCGCGCGGCACCCTGCGCGAGAACTCCCTCGCGGTGCGGCTTCCGGCGGGCGGCTGGAAGAACCTGGAACTCGCCGACGACGTCGACCGCAGCCGCGCCCTGCCGGCCGGCCGCGGCCGGGCCTTCGGCCGCCACCATGTGCACGAGGTGCTCAACGAGTCCCCCGACGGTCACGCGATCTCGGTGCACGCCTACTACCCGCCGCTCCCCCTGATCCGCCGCTTCAGCCGGACCGGCGCGGTCCTGCGCCTGGAGCAGGTCGAGCGCCCGGAGGACTGGCAGTGAACGACGAACGGGCCGGTGGACCGACCGGCGAGCGGGTCGGTGATGGGGCCGGCGAGCGGGCCGACGAGTGGGTCGGCGAACGGATCGGTATCGACGAACTGCTGGAGCGGGTACGGGCCGGCCTGGACCGGATCGACGCCCGCACCGCCCACGCGGCCTACCGCGCGGGGGACGCCCTGCTGATCGACACCCGCTACGCGGCCCTGCGCGAACGGGACGGCCTGATCCCGGGCGCGCTGGTCGTCGAGCGCAACGAACTGGAGTGGCGCCTCGACCCGCTCGGCAGCCATCGCCTCCCCGAGGCCGACAGCCACGATCTTCGGGTCGTGGTCCTCTGCAACGAGGGCTACGCCTCCTCCCTCGCCGCCGAGTCCCTGCGCCGGCTGGGGCTGCGCCGCGCGACCGACGTCATCGGCGGCTTCCAGGCCTGGAAGGCGGCGGGACTCCCGGTCCTGCTCCCGAGGCGCCCGGCCACGGGGTAGCAGGGCCCTAGAACGGCTCCTCCAGGCCCTCGGTGTCCTCGCCCTCTTCCGCCAGGGCCTGGCGGACCACCCGCAGCGCCATGCCCTCGGGGTACCCCTTGCGGGCGAGCATGCCGGCGAGTCTGCGCAGCCGCCGGTCGCGGTCGAGGCCGCGGGTGGCGCGCAGCTTGCGGTCGACGAGCTCGCGGGCCCGGGCCTCCTCCTGGTCGGAGTCGAGCCGGTCGACCGCTTCCTGGATCAGGGTGGGGTCGACGCCCTTGGTGCGCAGCTCGCGGGCGAGGGCACGGCGGGCCAGGCCCCGGCCGTGGTGCCGGGAGTCGACCCAGGCCCCGGCGAAGGCCGCGTCGTCGATGAGCCCGACGTCCTCGAAGCGGGAGAGCACCTCCTCGGCGACCTCATCCGGGACCTCCCGCTTGCGCAGGGCGTCGGCGAGCTGCTTGCGGGTGCGGGGGGTCCCGGTGAGCAGGCGCAGGCAGATCGCCCGCGCCCGCTCAGCCGGGTCCTGGGACGACAGCTCCTTCTCGGCCCTCGACGAGTCGGGGCTGTCGTCCGGCCATTCGGTGCGACCGGTCACGGGTCAGCTCTTGGCCGCCGTGGCCTTGGTCGCCTTGGCGGCCTTGGCCGGGGCCGGGACGGACTTGCCCGCCTCGTCGCCCGCCGCGTCCGTGCCGCTCGCGGCGGCGTCCGCGCCCGGCTCCGCCGAGGGCTCCTCGGGCCGCACGCCGACGCCCAGCTTCTCCTTGATCTTCTTCTCGATCTCGTTGGCGAGGTCGGGGTTGTCCTTCAGGAAGTTGCGGGCGTTCTCCTTGCCCTGGCCGAGCTGGTCGCCCTCGTAGGTGTACCAGGCACCGGCCTTGCGGACGAAGCCGTGCTCCACGCCCATGTCGATCAGGCCGCCCTCGCGGCTGATGCCCTGGCCGTAGAGGATGTCGAACTCGGCCTGCTTGAAGGGGGGCGCGACCTTGTTCTTGACGACCTTGCAGCGGGTCCGGTTGCCGACCGCCTCCGTGCCGTCCTTCAGGGTCTCGATGCGGCGGATGTCGATGCGCACGGAGGCGTAGAACTTCAGGGCGCGGCCACCGGTCGTGGTCTCCGGCGAGCCGAACATCACACCGATCTTCTCGCGGAGCTGGTTGATGAAGATCGCGGTGGTCTTGGACTGGTTGAGCGCGCTGGTGATCTTCCGCAGCGCCTGGCTCATCAGTCGGGCCTGGAGACCGACGTGCGAGTCGCCCATCTCGCCCTCGATCTCCGCACGCGGGACGAGCGCGGCGACGGAGTCGATGACGATCAGGTCGAGGGCGCCGGAGCGCACCAGCATGTCGACGATCTCGAGGGCCTGCTCACCGTTGTCCGGCTGGGACAGGATGAGGTTGTCGATGTCGACGCCCAGCTTGCGGGCGTACTCGGGGTCGAGCGCGTGCTCGGCGTCCACGAAGGCGACCTGGCCGCCGGCCTTCTGCGCGTTGGCCACGGCGTGCAGGGTCAGGGTCGTCTTACCGGAGGACTCCGGGCCGTAGATCTCCACGACACGGCCGCGCGGCAGGCCGCCGACGCCGAGCGCGACGTCGAGGGCGGTCGAACCGGTCGGGATGACCTCGATCGGCTCCCTCGAGCGCTCTCCCATGCGCATGACGGCACCCTTGCCGAATTGCCGTTCAATCTGTGCGAGCGCGGCGTCGAGCGCCTTCTCGCGGTCGGTTCCTGCCATGGGTTCCACCCGGTTTGCTTGAGTCGATCGCTTCATGTGAAAGACGCTAACCCCTGCCACTGACAATGGGCCCCGGCGTCCCTCTCAGCCTGTGGATAACTCGGCGACAAGCCCGTGGTTCCAAGGCCCGGGAACCCATAAGAATGGATGTTCGATTTTGGTGTCAAGCGCACCACGCCGGTGCCGCACCCGCCCGCGGCTACTGCTCCTTCCGCTGGTGCAGCGCCCTCTGCAGCCGGGCGACGACCGCCTCCCCGTACCGCCGGTGGCCGTGCACGCGCGGATCGTCGGTCACGTCGTACCGCCTCACGTAGGCACCGAGGAACGCCTGGAGGGTGGCGACGGCGGGGATGGCGATCAGGGCGCCGACCGCGCCGAGCAGGGCCGTGCCCGCGATGACCGAGCCGAAGGCCACGGCCGGATGGATGTCCACGGTCTTCGACGTCAGCTTGGGCTGCAGCATGTAGTTCTCGAACTGCTGGTAGACCACGACGAACACCAGCACCCACAGCGCGTACCAGGGGTCCACGGTGAAGGCGATCAGCATCGGCAGGGCGCCCGCGAGGTACGTGCCGATGGTCGGGATGAACTGCGAGACCAGGCCGACCCAGACGCCGAGCGCCGGCGCGTACGGCACGCCCAGGATCTCGAAGAGCACGAAGTGCGCCACGCCCGAGATCAGCGCCATCAGGCCGCGCGAGTAGAGGTAGCCGCCGGTCTTGTCGACGGCGATCTCCCAGGCCCGCAGCACCTCGGTCTGCTTGGCCGGCGGCAGCACGGAGCACAGCGCGCGGCGCAGCCGCGGCCCGTCGGCGGCGAAGTAGAAGGCGAAGAGGAAGATCGTCAGCAGTTTGAACATGCCGCCGAGCAGGGTCGCCGAGACGTCCAGGACACCGGAGGCGCTGTTCTGCACGTACTTCTGCAGCCAGCCGGAGCGCAGCACGCTGTCCTGGACCGCGACCCGGGACAGCTCGGTGTGGAAGTGCTGGTTGATCCAGTTGATCAGCAGGTCGAGGTACTTGGGGAAGTTCTCGACCATGTCGACGATCTGGCCCGCGAGCATCGACCCGAGCATCACGACGAAGCCGATGCCGGCGATGAGCACGGCGAAGAAGACCAGGAAGGTGGCGAGCCCGCGGCGCATCCCGCGCGCCGCCATCCGCCCGACGGCCGGCTCGATGGCGAGGGCCAGGAAGAAGGCGAGCAGGACGTTGACGAGCAGCCCGACGAGCTGGTGGAAGGCCCAGTTCCCGAGCTGGAAGCAGGCGTAGAGGGCCAGAGCGAGTATCAGGGCGCGGGGCAGCCAGCGAGGCATCCGCGCGACGCCGCCGGAGGCGGGGTCGGCCACGGGCGGGGCGGTCGGGGCCGGGCCGGTCGAGGCCGGGTCGGACGCGGACCGGGCGGTCGCCGCCGCGTCGGACGCGGCCGGGTCGGCGGTCACCGTGCCGGCCGTGCTGCCGCGCGGGCCGGGACGGGGGCCGGGCCCGTGCGCGGAGCGGGGTTCGGGGAGCGGTTCGGGACGGAGGTCGGGGTGGATGTCGTCACGGGTCTCGTCGTCGGTCTCGTCGGTCTCGTCGTTCGCGTCAGTCGGGGCCACCCCGCCAGTCTCGCGCACCGCACGGACATTCCTGCCCGGACCCGTCACATCATCGCTTCTCGGCCGGTACCCCGACCGCCGTGCACACCGCCCGCCAGACGTCCTTGGCCTCCCAGCCGGCGTCCAGCGCCTCGTGCACCGTGCGTCCGCCGAGCTCCGACATCACATGGTCCCGGGCGAAGGTCTCCGCGTAGGACGCACCGAAGTGGTCGGCCATCAGTTCCCAGAAAATCGTCAACCGCATGACCCCAGTATCCCGCCCTCACGAGTGCAGCCCGGGCCGAAGCCCTTGTCAGACGCGGTTTCCCGCCTACGGTCGGAACATGGCCGGAAATCCTCCAGAAATCCCCGCTCCGTCCGCGTCTCCGCTCGAGTCGGTGTCGGGGTCCGCACACGCCTCGCCGCTCGCGCGGGCCGAGCGGTTCGTGTGGCTGACCGCCCGCGTGCTCGAACAGCGCCGGTTCGCCTACCACTTCCTGCGCGGCGGCGCGGACCCGGTCGAGGCCGCGCTCACCGCGTACCTCAACGAGGACGGCGGCTACGGCCACGCCCTCGAACCCGATCTGCGCGGACCGGTCAGCCAGCCCCTGCACACCGCGCACGCGCTGCGGGTGCTCGACTCCATCGGCCGGTGCGGCGGGCTGCGGGTCGAGCGGATCTGCCGCTATCTGACCGAGGTGTCCACCCACGACGGCGCGCTGCCCGCCGTGCACCCCTCCCAACGCGGATATCCGGCGGCGCCGTTCGTGCCCGTCGTCGACGCCCCGCCGAGCGAGCTGCTCGCCACCGGCCCGGTGGTCGGCCTGCTGCACCGCAACCAGGTCTGGCACGCCTGGCTGTTCCGGGCGACCGAGTTCTGCTGGGCCGCCGTGGACGCCCTGGAGAAGTCCCACCCGTACGAGATCCAGGCCGCCGTCGCCTTCCTCGACGGCGTCCCGGACCGCGCCCGCGCGCAGGCGGCGAGCGACCGGCTCGGCCGCATGGTGCGCGAGCAGGGGCTCGCGGTGCTCGACCCGGAGCGGCCGGAGGACTACCCGGTCGCCGCGGGCTACGCGCCGGGCGAGCACCACTATCCGCACGACTACGCGCGCGTGCCGGACTCGCTCGCCCGCCGCTGGTTCACCGAGGAGGAGATGGCCCGGTCCCTCGACCACCTCGCCGCCGCCCAGGACGCGGACGGCGGCTGGCCGATCAACTGGCGCCAGTGGGCGCCGGGCCCGGCCCTGGAGTGGCGCCCGATCGTCACCGTGGAGGCACTGCGAACGCTGCGCGCACACGGCCGGACGATCGGCTGAGGGCGCCGGTCGCCGGGCCCGGCACCAACCGCTCGGCGCCCGGGCCGTCAGCCGGTCAGCGCCCGGACCCCTGCCGTGACGACCACAGCCGCGCCGACGACCACCAGGAACGGGGCCCTCAGGAGCAGCGCGACGGCCGCCGCGCCGAGGCCGGCGGCGCGGGCGTCGAGTGTGAGCGTGCCCTGGGCGCTGAAGGTCTGCTGGGCGGTGAGGGCCGCGAGCAGGGCGACCGGGACCAGCGCGGCGAGCTTCTGGACGAGCGGGCGTTCCAGGGTGTCGGCCGGGACGAGCAGGCCGAGCAGTTTGACCAGGTAGCAGCCGGCGGCGGTCAGCGCGATGGCGAGCCAGACGTTCATCGGACACTCTCCTTGCGCGGGTCACGGTGGTCACGCCGGTCACGGCGGCCGCGCCGGCTACGGCGGTCGCCGGCGGCACGGCCTTCGCGGAGGTCGCGCCGGTCACGACGGCCGCCGGGGTCACGACCTTCGCCGGGGTCACGACCTTCGCGGCGGCCCCGGAGCCAGAGCACGGCAGGTGCGGCGAGCGCGGCGGCCAGGACCGGCGCGCCGGCCGGGAGCACGGGCAGCAGGCCCAGGCCGAGCAGCACGGCAAGGGCGGCGGTGGCCCGCTCGGTGGCGGTCTTCAGCATGGGCGCGAGCAGCGCGAGGAAGACCGCGGGTCCGGCCGCGTCCAGGCCCCAGACGCGGGTGTCGCCGATGGCCTCCGCACCGAGCGCGCCGAGCAGCGTCGAGACGTTCCACAGCACGTACAGGCTGAGTCCGGTGACGGTGAAGCCGATGCGGGCGGCCCGGCGGGTGGACTGGGCGAGGGCCACGGCCGTGGTCTCGTCGATCACCCACTGCGCGGCGAACGGCCGCACCAGTCGGCGCAGCGCGAGCAGCTGGGACAGCCGCAGTCCGTAGAAGGCGTTGCGGGTGCCGAGGAAGAAGGCCCCGGCGGCGGCCGTGAACGGGTTTCCGCCCGCCGCGAGCGCGCCCACCAGGGCGAACTGCGAGGCGCCGGTGAAGACGAACAGGCTCAGCACGCAGGTCTGGAGCAGGCTGAGGCCGGAGCCGGCCGAGGTCACGCCGAAGGCGAAGCCGGAGAGCCCGACGGCGACGCCGACCCCGAGGGCGTCGCGCACGACGGCGGCGTCGCTCTTGGCGGCGGTCGCAGGGGGCTCGGGAGGCTCTTCACGCACGGGTATTGCGGGAGGTGCTGTCTGTTCTGCCACGTCAGCGACGGTACGAGGGCGGTTCGCGACCGGTCTTGTACGTTCTTGCGCCGACCGCCCGCACTCCCGGCCGCCTCGCGCGCACCCCCGGCCGCCTCGCGCGGACCCGCTCGGCCCTCGCTCGGACCCTCGGCCCGGTCAGCGTCCCCTGCGGGCCCGCTGGTACGCGCCCGGCGGCACCCCGATGCTCCGGGTGAAGTGCCGGTTGAGGTGCGACTGGTCGGTGAACCCGACCGTGACGGCCGCCTCGGCCGGTGGCGTTCCCGCGTCCAGGAGGCGCCGGGCCCGCCGGACCCGGGCGTCGGTCAACCAGGTGTGCGGCGGCATCCCGTAGGCGGCCCGGAACGCCCGCAGCAGCGCGAAGGGGCTGGTGCCGAGCTCGGCCGCGAGCCGCTCCAGGGTCGGCGGCTCGGCCATCCGCTCCTCCAGGAGCGCACGCGCGCGTGCCGCGTCCCGCGCTCCCGCCGCGCGCGGGGTCAGCGGGGTGATCCGGCCGCCGTGGCTGCGCAGCATCCGCGCGGTGACCAACCGCAGCAGGCTGTCGGCGGCGAGCGCGTTGCCCTCCTCTGCGGCCCGGTGCACGCCGACGATGAGCCGCGCCGCGTACGGGTCGTCCACGACGGGCGTGGTGAAGCCGACGTCACCGCGCAGCGCGATCGTGTCGTCCGCGATGGCGCGGATCAGCCCGGCGTCGGGGTAGATCGTGCGGTACGTCCAGCCCTCGGGCACGCCGGCGTGCCCGGTGTGCGGGGTGTCGGGGTTGACCAGCGCGATCTGGCCCGGCGCGGCGTGCACGAGGTCGCTGCCGTAGTGGAACGCCTCGACGCCCTCGGTGATGGCCGCGAAGACGAAGCTCTCGTGCGTGTGCCGGGAGAACGACTTGCGCACGTAGTGCGCGTGCAGCAGATCCACCCCGGGCAGCCCGGCCGGCTGCCAGTAGCGCGCCCGCTCCCCGGCCCGCCCGGGGCCGCCGCCCGGCGCACCGCTCCGGTCGCCCTCGGCAACCGCGTGCCCCCGCGGCCGCACCGCGTCCCGGCCGGCGGCCGGCCGGTACGGGCCGGGTCCGCCGTGACCGGGCGCCGCCGCGCCCGCCGCGCCGCGGCCGCCGGGCTCCGGCGCCGGAGTCGCCCGGCCCTCGTCCCCGTTCTGCGCGTCAGAGCTCGCCATGTCCTCATTCTGCGCCACCCCCGCAACCCGTCCACCGGCAGGTTTCCCCAGGTCCGGGCGGTTGTCAGTGGCGGGGTGCACGATGGGGGGCATGGTCAGGTCCGCACTCGACTCGTTCTCCCCCGCGACCCGCAGCTGGTTCACCGGGGCCTTCAGCGCGCCCACCGCCGCGCAGGAAGGTGCCTGGCGGGCCATCGGCGCGGGGTCCGACGTGCTCGTGGTGGCGCCGACCGGTTCCGGCAAGACGCTCGCCGCGTTCCTGGCCTCGCTCGACCGGCTCGCGGCCACGCCGCATCCCGCCGACGCGAAGAAGCGCTGCCGGGTGCTGTACGTGTCGCCGCTGAAGGCGCTCGCGGTCGACGTGGAGCGCAATCTGCGCTCGCCGCTGACCGGCATCCGTCAGGAGTCGGTGCGGCTCGGGCTGCCGGAGCCCGACGTCAAGGTGGGCATCCGCTCGGGCGACACCAGGGCCGCCGAGCGGCGGGCGCTCGCGACGCGGCCGCCGGACATCCTGATCACGACGCCCGAGTCACTGTTCCTGATGCTGACGTCGGCCACTCGCGACGCGCTCGCGGGCGTGGAGACGGTGATCCTGGACGAGGTGCACGCGGTCGCCGGGACCAAGCGCGGCGCGCATCTGGCGCTGTCCCTGGAGCGGCTGGACGAGCTGTTGCCGCGCCCGGCCCGCCGGATCGGCCTGTCGGCGACGGTGCGGCCGGTGGAGGAGATCGCCCGGTACCTCTCGCCGCAGCGGAAGGTGGAGATCGTCCAGCCGCCGTCGGGCAAGGAGTTCGACCTCTCCGTGGTCGTGCCGGTGGAGGACATGGGCGAGCTCGGTGGCTCGCCCGCGTCCGACGCGGCGGAGGGCGGCGACCGGCCGTCGATCTGGCCGCACGTGGAGGAGCGGATCGCCGATCTGGTGCAGGCGCACCGCTCGACCATCGTCTTCGCGAACTCGCGCCGCCTCGCCGAGCGGCTGTGCAACCGGCTGAACGAGATCGCGTACGAGCGGGCCACCGGCGAGGCCCTGCCGGACGGCGCGCCGCCCGCCGAGATCATGGCGCAGTCGGGCGCGGCGCAGGGCGCGCCCGCGCTGCTGGCCCGGGCGCACCACGGCTCGGTCTCCAAGGAGCAGCGCGCCCAGGTCGAGGAGGACCTGAAGGCGGGCCGGCTGCCGGCCGTGGTGGCGACGTCCAGTCTGGAGCTGGGCATCGACATGGGCGCGGTGGACCTGGTCGTGCAGGTCGAGTCGCCGCCTTCGGTGGCCTCCGGGCTGCAGCGCGTGGGCCGCGCGGGGCACCAGGTGGGCGCCGTGTCGACAGGCGTGGTCTTCCCGAAGTACCGGGGCGACCTGGTGCAGTCGGCGGTGGTGACGGAGCGGATGCGGACCGGCTCCATCGAGTCGCTGCGGGTCCCGGCGAACCCGCTGGACGTGCTCGCCCAGCAGCTGGTGGCGATGGTCGCCCTGGACAGCTGGCAGTTCGACGACCTGCTGGCGACGGTCCGCCGGGCGGCGCCGTTCGCGGCGCTGCCGGAGTCGGCGTTCACGGCGGTCCTGGACATGCTGGCCGGCCGCTATCCCTCCGACGCCTTCGCCGAGCTGCGCCCCCGCGTGGTGTGGGACCGGGTGGCCGGCACGGTCACGGGCCGGCCCGGCGCCCAGCGGCTCGCCGTCACCTCGGGCGGCACCATCCCCGACCGGGGCCTCTTCGGGGTGTTCCTGGCCGGCTCCGACCCGAAGAAGGGCGGGGGCCGGGTCGGTGAGCTGGACGAGGAGATGGTGTACGAGTCGCGGGTCGGCGACGTGTTCACGCTCGGCACGACCTCCTGGCGCATCGAGGACATCACCCGCGACCGGGTCCTGGTCTCGCCCGCGCCGGGCGTGCCGGGCCGGCTGCCGTTCTGGAAGGGTGACCAGCTGGGCCGCCCGCTCGAACTGGGCCGCGCGGTCGGCGCGTTCCTGCGCGAGGTGGGTGCCCTGGCCCCGGAGGACGCCCGGCTGCGGCTGCTCGCCGCCGGGCTCGACGCCTGGGCCGCGGAGAACGTGATCGCGTATCTGGCCGAGCAGCGCGAGGCGTGCGGCCATGTGCCCGACGACCGGACGATCCTGGTGGAGCGCTTCCGCGACGAGCTGGGCGACTGGCGGGTCGTCGTCCACTCGCCGTTCGGGGCGCAGGTGCACGCCCCTTGGGCGCTCGCGCTGAGCGCCCGGCTCGCCGAGCGGTACGGGATGGACGCGCAGGTCATGCACGCCGACGACGGCATCGTGCTGCGCCTGCCGGACGCGGATCTGATGGGTCTCGACCTGCTCGACAGTGAGCCGGTGGACCCGGGCCGGTTCGCCGACACCGCCTTCGACAGCGAGCAGGCGCCCGTCGGCGCCGCCGATGTCGCCTTCGACAAGGGCGAGATCGAGCAGATCGTCACCGACCAGGTCGGCGGCTCGGCCCTGTTCGCCTCCCGGTTCCGGGAGTGCGCGGCGCGCGCCCTGCTGCTGCCCAAGCGCAATCCGGGCAAGCGCACCCCGCTGTGGCAGCAGCGGCAGCGGGCGGCGCAACTGCTACAGGTGGCGAGCGAGTTCGGCTCGTTCCCGATCGTCCTGGAGGCGGTCCGCGAGTGCCTCCAGGACGTCTTCGACGTGCCCGGGCTGCGCGAGCTGATGGGCGACCTGGAGGCGCGGCGGGTGCGCCTGGTCGAGGTCACCACTCCGGAGCCGTCCCCGTTCGCCCGCTCGCTGCTCTTCGGGTACGTGGCGCAGTTCCTGTACGAGGGCGACTCGCCGCTCGCCGAGCGCCGGGCGGCCGCGCTCTCGCTCGACTCGCGGCTGCTCGCCGAGCTGCTCGGCCAGGCGGAGCTGCGCGAACTGCTCGACGCGGACGTGCTCACCGAGCTGGAGCGGGAGCTCCAGTGGCTCACCGAGGACCGGCGGATCAAGGACGTCGAGGGCGTCGCCGATCTGCTGCGGGTGCTCGGGCCGCTGACGGACGCGGAGCTGGCCGAGCGCGGCGCGGAGGCCGACTGGGCGGCGGAGCTCGGGCGGGCCCGGCGGGCGATCCGGGTGCGGATCGGGGGCGCCCACCACTGGGCGGCGATCGAGGACGCGGGCCGGCTGCGGGACGCGCTCGGCACGGCGCTCCCGGTGGGCGTGCCGGAGGCGTTCACGGAGCCGGTGAAGGACCCGCTGGGTGATCTGCTCGCCCGCTTCGCCCGCACCCACGGCCCGTTCACCTCCTCGCAGGCCGCCACCCGCTTCGGCCTCGGCCCGGCGGTCACCGACGGCGCCCTGCAGCGCCTGGCCGCCGCCGGCCGGGTGGTCCAGGGCGAGTTCCACCCGTCCGGCATCGGCCAGGAGTGGTGCGACGCCGCCGTGCTGCGCCGGCTGCGCCGCCGCTCCCTCGCCGCGCTGCGGCACGAGCTGGAGCCGGTCCCGCCGGCCGCGCTCGCCACCTTCCTGCCCCAGTGGCAGCACCTGGGCGGCAGCAGCCTGCGCGGGATCGACGGCCTGGCCCGGGCGATCGAGCAGCTCCAGGGCGCGCCGGTGCCCGCCTCCGCCCTGGAGAAGCTGATCCTGCCGTCCCGGGTGCGGGACTACGCGCCGGGCATGCTCGACGAGCTGACGACGACCGGCGAGGTCGTCTGGGCGGGTGCCGGGGCGCTGCCCGGCAAGGACGGCTGGATCTCGCTCTATCTGGCCGACGCGGCGCCGCTGCTCCTGCCGCCACCGCACCCCCTGGAGCTGACCGGGCTCCACGAGTCGGTCCTGACCACGCTCTCCGGCGGGTACGGGCTGTTCTTCCGCCAGATCGCCGACCAGGTGCGGGCCACCACCCACCCGGACGCCACCGATCCGCAGCTCGCGGACGCCCTGTGGGACCTGGCCTGGTCCGGGCGGCTGACCAACGACACCCTGGCCCCGCTGCGCTCGCTGCTCGGCTCGGGGCGCACGGCCGGTTCGACCGCCCACCGTGCCCGCCGCACGGTCCCGCGCGGCCGGTACGGGACGCTGAGCGCGTCCGCCCGCCCGGCCTCCCGCACCGGGCCGCCCACGGTGAGCGGCCGCTGGTCGCTGCTGCCGCCGCTGGAGCCCGAGCCGACGCACCGCGCGCACGCCCTGGCCCGTACGCTCCTGGACCGGCACGGCGTGGTCACCCGGGGCGCGGTGGCCGCGGAGGGCGTCGAGGGCGGCTTCTCGGCGACGTACCGGATCCTGTCGGCCTTCGAGGACAGCGGGCAGGCCCGCCGCGGCTATGTGGTGGAGGGCCTGGGCGCCGCCCAGTTCGCCATGGACGGGGCGGTGGACCGGCTGCGCGCGGCCGCGAACGCGCGGGACCGGGGCGCCGAGGAGGGCGCCGGCCCGCGCGCGGTGGTGCTGGCGGCGGCCGATCCGGCGAACGCGTACGGGGCCGCCCTGTCCTGGCCCGAGCCGCCGACCGGCGCCGGTCACAAACCGGGCCGCAAGGCGGGCGCGATGGTCGTCCTCGTCGACGGCGAGCTGACGCTCTACATGGAGCGCGGCGGCAAGACGCTGCTCTCCTGGCCCGTCGACCCGGAGGCCCCGGCGCTCCGGGCGGCCGCCGAAGCCCTGGCGGCGGCCGCCTCGGCGGGCTCGCTCGGCACGGTCACGGTGGAGCGGATCAACGGCGCGACGGCCCTGACCTCGCCCCTCGCCCGCCCGCTGGAGGCCGCCGGCTTCCACGCCACGCCCCGAGGCCTGCGGTTGCGGGCCTGACCGGGGAGGGCATGACCGAGCCCTGCCGTCGCCATCGCCCGCGCCTGCCGCGCGGGATGATGGGTCCATGCCCGAAGGAGACACCGTCTGGTACGAAGCGCATCGGCTCGACACGGCACTCGCCGGCCGGGTCCTGACGCGCTGCGACCTGCGCGTACCCCGGTTCGCGACGGCCGATCTCACCGGCCGCCGGGTGCTCGACGTCACCCCGCGCGGCAAGCACCTGCTCACCCGGGTCGAGGGCGGGCTCACGCTCCACTCGCATCTGCGGATGGACGGCGCGTGGCAGGTGTACGCCACGGGCGAGCGCCCGCGCGGCGGGCCCGCGCACCAGATCCGGGCGATCCTCGGGAACGCGGAGTTCACGGCGTACGGCTACCGGCTGCCGGTCCTGGAGCTGATCCGCACCGCGGAGGAGGAGAAGGCGGTCGGTCATCTGGGGCCCGATCTGCTCGGCCCGGACTGGGATCCCGCGGAGGCGGTCCGCAGGCTCGGCGCCGACCCGGCCCGGCCGCTCGGCGAGGCACTGCTCGACCAGCGCAATCTCGCCGGGATCGGCAACGTCTACAAGTCGGAGCTGGCGTTCCTGGCCGGCGTCACGCCCTGGCTCCCGTTCGGCGAGCTGGGCCCCGGCGTCCCCGAACGCCTGGTGGCCACCGCCCACCGGCTCCTGGAGGCGAACAAGGACCACCCGGGCATGCGCACGACCACGAGCCGCCGCCACGAGCGGCTGTACGTGTACGGGCGCGAGGGCCGCCCCTGTCCGCGCTGCGGAGGCCCGGTCCACAAGGCCGAGCTGGCCGACCGGGTGACGTACTGGTGCCCGGGCTGCCAGCGCGGACCGCAGCAGGAGCAGTAGCGCGGTCCCCTCGCCCGTACATGACACCCGCCTGACCGGCGCCGCAAAACCCGCGTCGACCAATTGACGATCCGTCAGATACGGTCGTACCGTCCGGACATGGCCCTCACCGCCCGCACGGCGTACGACCTCACCGGCCGCACCGCGTTCGTCACCGGCGCGGCGAGCGGCATCGGCCGCGCGACCGCCGAACTCCTCGCCGAGGCGGGCGCGACCGTGCACTGCGCGGACCGCGACGAGTCCGGCCTCAAGGAGACCGCGGCCCGGATCGGGCGCCTGGGCGGCACCGCGCACGTCCACGTCCTGGACGTCACCGACCGCGCCGCCCTCGCCGCCGCCGTACGCTCCGCGGGTCCCCTGCACGTGATGGCGGCCGTCGCCGGGATCATGCACACGAGCACGGTCCTGGAGACCCGCGACGAGGACCTCGACCGGGTCCTCGCGGTGAACTTCAAGGGCGTGCTGCACGCCTGCCAGGAGGCCGCCCGTTCGATGATCGAGCACGGCGTGCCCGGCTCCGTCGTCACCATGGCCTCGGGCGCGATGGACACCGCGAGCCCGGGCCTGCTCTGCTACAGCGTCACCAAGGCGGCGGTGGTGCAGCTGACCAAGACGCTCGCCGCCGAGGTGGGCCGGCACGGCATCCGGGTCAACGCCGTCGCCCCGGGCTGGGTCCGCACGCCCATGACCGACCGCCACGAGCCCGCCGCCCAGGAGCAGGCAGAGGCCACGATGGCGCGCGTCTCACCGCTGGGCCGGGTGGGCGAACCGGAGGACATCGCGCACGCGGTGCTCCATCTCGCCTGTGACGCCTCGTCGTTCACGACGGGTCAGATCCTGCGTCCCAACGGCGGCGTCGCGATGCCCTGGTGACCCCGCCCCGCGCGGCCCCGCGCTTCCCGGACGAGGCGGCCACGTGCACCGGCAACAGGCTCAGCCCCCAACCGCCCGCGGCCACCGCCCCCTCGACCGGTCCCGTCTCCCCCGGCACCAGCAGCAGACGCAGCACCGCCCACCACCAGAGCCCACCGGCCACCAGTCCGGCCGCGACCAGCATGAGCGTCACCAGCGGAACCCGTCGCCGTACCATGGCCGCCTCCTCCGGTCGACGCTAGTCCCGCAGGATCACCCGGCGGGAGGGCGCACAAGAGGCAAGCCCGGCGCACGGGGCCGCATCGCAGCCCGTACCCTCCAGGCGCACGTACTCCACCATGGCATGCCACCCCCGGACTCGGCATCTCCAACGGAAGAGCCCCGGCCGGCACCCGTACAGGGCACCGACCGGGGCTTCACGCCATTCCGGCTTGTACTTCTGGTCGTACTTCCGGTTCGTGCTGCGCCGTCAGGCGGCGACGACGTCGACCGCCTCCGCGGGCGCCTTGATGGTCACCCGCTCGGGCACACCGGTCACCGACGTCACCGACACCGAATTGAGCATCGGTCGCACCGGTGCTCGCATCGGCTCACCGGCCGCCGCCGACTGGGCCAGTTCGGCCAGTGACAGCTCGTCGCTCACTTCACGCATGAGCTCGGACATCCGTACGTCCAGCGCGTCGCAGATCGCGGAGAGCAGCTCGGAGGAAGCCTCCTTCTGCCCCCGCTCCACCTCGGAGAGATAGCCGAGCGAGACTCGGGCGGACGAGGAGACTTCGCGCAGAGTACGGCCCTGGCGCTGGCGCTGCCGACGCAGCACGTCACCCAGCAGGCGACGGAGCAGAATCATCGGTGGCTCCCTCCTCGGACCGCGTAGCCGCATCCTTCACGCCCCACCGTACCGCCTCGCGCCGCGGCCGTGCGGGGAGCGATGTCGTGTTCACTCATGGCTGCAAACATCATTCTCCCCCGTTCTGTTCCGTATCCTGTGCCCGCGCATTTTCCGAGTGTTCGTCGGCGAGCAGTTCACACAGCAATTCGAGCACGCTCCGTACACTCTCTCTACGGATTTCCGCTCGACCGCCGTTCAACCGCAACGAGGCCACCTTCCGCGCTCCGACCGCCCCCGCGGCCTCCCCGGGCGGACCCGCCACGGCCACGTAGACCGTCCCCACGGGCTGCCCGTCCTGCGGCTCGGGCCCGGCCACGCCCGTCGTCGCGGCGCCCCAGTCGGCGCCGAGCCGGTCCCGCACACCGGCCGCCATCTGCAGCGCGACGTCCGGGTCGACCGCACCGCGCTCCGCCAGAAGGGTGCCGTCCACGCCGAGCAGCTGCTCCTTGAGGGGCGTGGCGTAGGCCGTGACGGAGCCGCGGAAGGCTTTGGAGGCCCCGGGCGCGTCCACGAGCGTCGCGGCCACCAGACCACCCGTGAGGGACTCCGCGACGGCCAGCGTGTGACCACGCTCCGCGAGCAGCTCCAGCACCCGGGCGGCCTGGTTCATCGTGTCTCCGTCCCTCCGGACGTTCCGCCGGACGTTCCACCGGCCGTGCTCCCGGCCGTCTCCGCGGCCGCCGCCCGTTCCGCGGCGAGTCCACGCCGGCGCAGCACGACCGCCTGTCGCACATAGTCCAGACCGGTGACGACCGTCAGCACGACGGCGACCGCCATCACCCACCAGCGCAGGGTGGCGAGCGGACCGACGAGCGCGAGCACGTACATGCCGACCGCCGTGCCCTGCGCGAGGGTCTTCATCTTGCCGCCACGACTGGCCGGAATGACCCCGTGCCGGATCACCCAGAACCGCATCAGCGTGATGCCGAGCTCCCGGGCGAGGATCACCCCGGTCACCCACCACGGCAGGTCGCCGAGGGAGGACAGGCAGATCAGCCCGGCCGCCATGATCGCCTTGTCGGCGATCGGGTCGGCGATCTTCCCGAAGTCCGTGACCAGGTTGTACGTGCGTGCCAGATGCCCGTCGAAGACGTCCGTGATCATGGCCACCGCGAACGCCGCCCACGCCCAGGCACGCCAGGCGGGGTCGTGTCCGCCGTCCTGGAGCAGCAGCACCACGAAGCCGGGCACGAGCACCAGGCGGATCATGGTGAGGATGTTGGCGATGTTCCAGAGGCTGGCCTGATTGACGGCGGCAGCGCCCAGCTTCCCGCGGGGCGCAGGCCTTCCGGTCCCGTCCGTCGCGGATGCCGGCACTCCGGTCATCTGCCCGCCTCCTCAGCCATCAGACACTCGGCCACGAGGTCGACGCCCTCGGTGGCGACCACCTCGGCCCTGACCATACGGCCCGGAGCGAGGCCGAGGCCCTCGGCCGAGTCCGCCGTGACGACCACCTGGCCGTCGGTCTCCGGCGCCTGGTGGGCGGCGCGGCCGATCCAGCCGTCCTCCTCCTCGTCGAAGGACTCGACCAGTACCTCCAGGGTCTCGCCGATCCGCTCCTCCGCGCGCTGCGCGGTGAGCTCCTCCGCGAGCCGGGACAGATGGGCGAGGCGCTCGTCGACCACGTCCTGCGGCAGCTTGTGCTCGTACGTGGCGGCCTCGGTGCCGTCCTCGTCGGAGTAGCCGAAGACGCCGATGGCGTCGAGCCGGGCGTGGGTGACGAAGCGTTCCAGCTCCTTGAAGTCCGCCTCGGTCTCGCCGGGGAAGCCGACGATGAAGTTGGAGCGGGCACCGGCGGTCGGGGCCTTGGAGCGGATGGTCTCCAGGAGCTCCAGGAAGCGGTCGGTGTCGCCGAAGCGGCGCATCGCCCGCAGCACGTCGGGAGCGCTGTGCTGGAAGGACAGGTCGAAGTACGGCACGACCTTCTCGGTCGAGGTGAGCACGTCGATCAGACCGGGGCGCATCTCGGCGGGCTGCAGGTAGCTGACCCGGACGCGCTCCAGGCCGTCGACGGCGGCCAGCTCGGGCAGCAGGCTCTCCAGGAGGCGGATGTCGCCGAGGTCCTTGCCGTACGAGGTGTTGTTCTCGGAGACCAGCATGATCTCCTTCACGCCCTGCTCGGCGAGCCAGCGGGTCTCGTTCAGCACGTCGGACGGGCGGCGCGAGACGAAGGAGCCGCGGAAGGACGGGATGGCGCAGAAGGAGCAGCGCCGGTCGCAGCCGGAGGCCAGCTTCACGGAGGCGACGGGGCTGGTGTCCAGACGGCGGCGGAGCGGCGCACGCGGCCCGGAGGCGGGCGCGAGGCCCTCGGGGAGGTCGGCGGGCACGTTCTCCGGCGCCACGGCCGTCACGGCGGCCTCGGGCGCCTCGACGGTGTCCCCGTGCCCCGGCAGGGCCACGGACGCGGCGGCCTGCTGGCGCTCCACGGGCGACAGCGGCAGCAGCTTGCGCCGGTCGCGCGGGGTGTGCGCCTCGACGCTGCCACCGCTGAGGATGACCTGGAGGCGGTTGGAGATGTCGGCGTAGTCGTCGAAGCCGAGCACGCCGTCGGCCTCGGGCAGCGCGTCGGCGAGCTCCTTGCCGTAGCGCTCGGCCATGCAGCCGACGGCGACGACGGCCTGGGTGCGGCCGTGGTCCTTCAGATCATTGGCTTCGAGGAGGGCGTCGACGGAGTCCTTCTTGGCGGCCTCGACGAAGCCACAGGTGTTGACGACGGCGACGTCTGCGTCCTCGGCGTTCTCGACGAGCTCCCAGCCGTCCGCTGCCAAGCGGCCTGCGAGCTCCTCCGAGTCCACCTCGTTACGGGCGCAGCCGAGAGTGACAAGGGCGACGGTACGGCGTTCGGGCATGGACTCAAGACTACTTCGTCCCGGCCGTACCTCCGTCGCGCAGGGTTCACCTGCGCGACGGCCGTCACATCCTGCGCGGGGCTCAGCCCGCCTCGGGGTCGCCCTTGGTGTACGTCAGGCGCTGCACCTGGCCGGACTCGAAGGTGTCCTCGATCTTCTTCCCGTTGACGTAGAGCTCGATCGGGCCGGCGTTGCCGAGGATGAGATCGATGCGCTCGTCGTCCTGGAAGGTCTTGGACTCGCCCGCGAGCAGCAGCCCGTCGAAGAGCAGCTTGCCGTCGTGGGCCTTGGCCGAGATCCAGCTCTTGTCGCCGACCGCGGTCAGCTTGACCGTGACTTTGTCCGCCGGGACCGCCGCGATGGCGCTCTCGGACGGCACGGGCTTGGCCGGGGCCGGCTTGACCGGCTTGGGCTTGGCGGGCGCGGGTGCCGTCGTGCCGGCCTTGGTCGCCGGGGCGGGGCCCTCCGCGACGGCGCCGCCGGTGCCCGGCTCGGCCCCGTTGAACATCGTGAAGCCGACGAAGCCGACGACGGCCACGATCGCCGCGACCATGGCGGCGGTCCAGTTGGGGCGGCGGGGCTCGGGGCGGATGCGTTCCGCCTCGAACAGCGGGGCGGCGGGGGTGGGCGAGGGACGGCCGCCGTGCTGCGCGTCGTACTGCTCGATCAGCGGTGCCGGATCGAGCCCGACGGCGCGCGCGAGCGTACGGACGTGCCCGCGGGCGTAGACGTCGCCGCCGCAGCGCGAGAAGTCGTCCTCCTCGATCGCGTGCACGATCGGAACGCGCACCCGGGTGGAGGCGCTGACTTCTTCGACGGTGAGACCGGCGGCGACACGGGCCTGCTGAAGGGCACGACCGATCGAATCCCGGTCATCTGCCGGGAAGTTCCGGTCGTCCTCGGGGGATTCGGGGGAGTTGCCGATGGACACGGGAGCGCCTTTCGAGCGTGTAGCCACCTGCTGGATGTTCAGTCTATGGGTGGTACGAAAGGGTGGGGCAACCGGGCGGGCGCGTTTGTACGCCGTTCGTACGGCCCGAGGGCGGGGACACGGGCTTCCCCCTCCCTCCAACTTGACGTACGGCCAAGGGAAACGGTTGCCCTCGTTCCCTTACGAGTGAGTCTCGGCCGGGTCTCGTTACGGCAGCCCCGTCCGCCCGGGCCCCTGACTCCCCCTTGCCCCGCGCCCCTTACTCCCCGCCGCGGATCAGCGCGAGTACCCCGTCCAGCTCGTCCGGCTTGACCAGTACGTCCCGTGCCTTCGAGCCCTCGCTCGGTCCGACGATGTTCCGCGACTCCATCAGGTCCATCAGCCGGCCGGCCTTCGCGAAGCCCACCCGCAGCTTCCGCTGGAGCATCGAGGTGGAGCCGAACTGGGTCGAGACGACCAGCTCGGCGGCCTGGCACAGCAGGTCGAGGTCGTCGCCGATCTCCTCGTCGATCTCCTTCTTCTGCTTGGTGCCGACGGTGACGTCGTCCCGGAAGACCGGCGTCATCTGGTCCTTGCAGTGCTGGACGACGGCGGCGACCTCGTGCTCGGTGACGAAGGCGCCCTGCATGCGGGTCGGCTTGTTGGCGCCCATCGGCAGGAACAGGCCGTCGCCCTTGCCGATCAGCTTCTCGGCGCCCGGCTGGTCGAGGATGACCCGGCTGTCGGCGAGCGAGGACGTGGCGAAGGCGAGCCGCGAGGGCACGTTCGCCTTGATCAGGCCGGTGACGACGTCCACGGAGGGCCGCTGGGTGGCGAGCACCAGGTGGATGCCGGCCGCGCGGGCCAGCTGGGTGATGCGGACGATCGCGTCCTCGACGTCCCTGGGCGCGACCATCATCAGGTCGGCGAGCTCGTCGACGATCACCAGGAGGTACGGGTACGGCTGGAGCTCGCGCTCGCTGCCCGGCGGCAGCTGCACCTTGCCGTCCCGGATCGCCTGGTTGAAGTCGTCGATGTGCCGGAAGCCGAAGGCGGCGAGGTCGTCGTAGCGCAGGTCCATCTCGCGCACGACCCACTGCAGCGCCTCGGCGGCCCGCTTGGGGTTGGTGATGATCGGCGTGATCAGGTGCGGGATGCCCTCGTACGCGGTGAGCTCGACCCGCTTGGGGTCGACGAGGACCATCCGGACGTCCTCCGGGGTCGCTCTTATCATCACCGAGGTGATCAGGCAGTTGATGCAGGAGGACTTGCCGGAGCCGGTGGCGCCGGCGACCAGGATGTGCGGCATCTTCGCCAGGTTGGCCATCACATAGCCGCCCTCGACGTCCTTGCCGAGCGCCACGAGCATCGGATGGTCGTCCTCCGCGGCCTCGGCGAGCCGCAGCACGTCGCCGAGGTTGACCATCTCGCGGTCGGTGTTGGGGATCTCGATGCCGACCGCGGACTTGCCCGGGATCGGCGAGATGATCCGCACGTCGGGGCTGGCCACGGCGTACGCGATGTTCTTGGTGAGCGCGGTGATCTTCTCGACCTTGACGGCCGGGCCGAGCTCGACCTCGTAGCGGGTGACCGTCGGGCCGCGGGTGAAGCCGGTGACGGCCGCGTCGACCTTGAACTCGGAGAAGACGTTGGTCAGCGACTCGACGACGGCGTCGTTGGCGGCGCTGCGGGTCTTGCCGGGGCCGCCGCGCTCCAGGAGGTCCATGGAGGGCAGGGAGTACGTGATGTCGCCGGCGAGCTGCAGCTGCTCGGCACGTGGCGGCAGGTCGGTCGGCTCGGGCGCCGGCTTCGTCAGGTCGGGCACCGCACCGCCGGTCCGGTCCTTGGCGGCGCCCCGCGCGGTCGGCACGGGCGCGGCGGCCGGGGCCTCGTCGACCGGTTCGGGGGCCTCGGCCGGGGCGGCGGCCCGGGCGGCGGCCCGCTCGGCGGTGACGTCCCGGGTCAGGTCGGCGACCAGCGGGGACGGCGGCATGCCGCCCAGCACGACCCCGTCGAGCGCGGCGGCCGCCGCGGCGGCGACGTCGACCGGGTCGAGCCCGCCCGTGTCGAACGCGGACGCGGGCGGCGTACGGCGCCGGCCGCGCCGCTCCAGGGCGTCGGCCTCGGCGCGGTCGGGGTCGTACTCCCGCCCCGGCCCCGGGGCGCGGCGGCGGGCCGGGCGGGCGGCCCGGGGCACGTCGTCCCGCCAGTCGTCGCCGTACTCCTCGTACCCGCCGGCCTCCTCGGGGTCGTACTCCGGTTCGACGATGCCGAGCCGGGCGCCGAGCGCGCGGAGACGCTGCGGGATGGCGTTGACGGGGGTGGCGGTGACGACGAGCAGTCCGAAGATCGTGAGCAGCACGAGCAGCGGCACCGCCAGGACCTCGCCCGTCATGAAGACGAGCGGCTTGGAGGCGGCCCAGCCGATGAGCCCGCCGGCGTCCTGCATGGCCTGCGTGCCGTCGCCGCGGCCGGGCGAGCCGCAGGCGATGTGGACCTGCCCGAGCACGCCGATGACCAGCGCGGACAGGCCGATGACGATGCGGCCGTTGGCCTCCGGCTTCTCCGGGTAGAGGATCAGCCGGACGGCGATCGCGCCGAGCAGCAGGGGCACGAGCAGGTCGAGCCGGCCGAAGGCGCCGGTGACCAGCATCTCCACCAGGTCACCGACGGGGCCGCGCAGATTGGACCAGGTGCCGGCGGCGACGATCAGGGCGACGCCGAGCAGCAGCAGCGCGAGTCCGTCCTTGCGGTGCGCCGGGTCGAGGCCCTTGGCGCCCCGCCCTATCCCCCGGAACATCGCCCCGACGCCGTGGGCGAGGCCGAGCCAGAGGCCGCGCGCCAGCCGGTAGACGCCCCCGGTCGGGGACGGCGCCGGGCGCGGTGCGGGCTTCTTCGCCGCGGTCTTGCGCGCGGGCGCGCGCCCGCCTGCGGCGGCCTTCCTGGCGGGCGCCTTCTTCGCGGGAGGCTTGGCCGGGGACTTGGCGGCGGACTTGGCGGGCGCCGCCTTCTTCGCGGTGCCGCTCGTACGGCCGGCGGCTCGCTTCGCGGTGCCCGCCGTGCCCTGGGAACCCTTGCCGGACGTACGTGAGGCCATGGTGCTGAGGTTACCGGTGTACGCCACCGGGGAAACACGCTCACCCGTTCGTGTCGTGCCTGCCGGGGCACGAAACTGACGCCCGCTCACGGTGGGCGCCGACGAGGTGACCCTGCGTCAGTTCTGTGCGGGCAGCGTCGGTGCCGCACCCGCCCCCGGCTCCAGCGCGTCGAGCGCCCGGCGCAGCCCGGTGAGCTTGCGCTCCAGGTGCGCCGCGGTGGCGACGGCGGCCGCGTCGGCCGAGTCGTCGTCGAGCTGCTTGGAGAGCGCCTCGGCCTGCTCCTCGACGGCGGCGAGCCGGGCCGACAGCTCGGCGAGCAGCCCCGCGGACTCCTTCGTCTGGCCGCCGGGGCCGCTGCCCTCCAGCTGGAGCCGGAGCAGCGCGGCCTGCTCGCGGAGCTGACAGTTCTTCATGTACAGCTCGACGAAGACCGACACCTTGGCGCGCAGCACCCACGGGTCGAACGGCTTGGAGATGTAGTCGACCGCGCCCGCCGCGTACCCCCGGAAGGTGTGGTGGGGGCCGTGGTTGATCGCGGTGAGGAAGATGATCGGGATGTCCCGGGTCCGCTCCCGCCGCTTGATGTGCGCGGCCGTCTCGAATCCGTCCATGCCGGGCATCTGGACGTCCAGCAGGATGACCGCGAAATCGTCGGTCAGCAGCGCCTTGAGCGCTTCCTCCCCGGAGGATGCCCGCACCAGTGTCTGATCGAGCGCGGAGAGAATGGCCTCCAGCGCCAGCAGATTCTCCGGCCGGTCATCGACCAGGAGGATCTTGGCCTTCTGCACCATGCCCCGTCCTCCTCGTCCCGGCACTGCCTCGCTCCGGCTCCGTGAGCCGGGGACAGCACCGGGCGCCGCCCCAGATGACGGCTCCCATGCGCCGTCCGTCCTTGTGCCGGTCATCGTAGCCGCACCCCACCCGTCGCCACACCCTGTCACCGCATTGTCACGGAGCACACAGTCTCTGCCCGTACGTCGAACGCGGCGGGAGACCAGAAGGTTCCCCGTCCGACGGGCTCTCACACCCGCCTGGCGACGGTCCGCCGGGGCCGGGCCCGCGGGGCCCGGCCCCGGCCCGGAGCCGTCGGACACCCCCTAGCGCCCCTCCGCCCGCATCCACTGCTCCATGACCGTGAGCAGATGGTCCGGGTCGACCGGCTTGGTGACGTAGTCGGAGGCGCCGGAGTCGATGGCCTTCTCCCGGTCGCCCTTCATCGCCTTGGCGGTCAGCGCGATGATCGGCAGGCCGGCGAACTGCGGCATCCGCCGGATCGCGCTGGTCGTCGCGTATCCGTCCATCTCGGGCATCATGATGTCCATCAGCACCACGGACACGTCCTCGTGCTGTTCCAGGACCTCGATGCCCTCCCGGCCGTTCTCCGCGTAGAGCACCGCGAGCCCGTTCTGCTCCAGGACGCTGGTCAGCGCGAACACGTTGCGGATGTCGTCGTCGACGATCAGCACCTTCTCGCCCGCGAACGAGAACACCGGACGCGGATCGGCCTCCGCCCGCTCGTCGCCCGCGGCGTGCTCGCCGTTTCCGGACTGCCCGGCCTGTCCGGGCAGCTGTGCCCGCTGCGGGGACGTCTTGCGGCGGTGCCGGAAGAGCGCGCCGGCCCCCGAGCGGGCCTCGGCCGGCGCGGGTGCGGGTGCGAAGTGCACCATGCCCTCGGCGAACCCGGCGCCGCCCTCGTGCCCGTAGCGGCCGTCCTGGCCGTCGGGGCCCTCGTACCCCTCCATGGCGTCCTGGCCGGTGCCCGACTGCGCGGGCGCCGTCGGGCTCAGCGGCAGGTACAGGGTGAAGGTCGAACCGCGGCCCGGCTCGCTCGCCGCGTAGATCTCGCCGCCGAGCAGGCGGGCGATCTCCCGGCTGATGGACAGGCCCAGGCCCGTACCGCCGTACTTGCGGCTGGTGGTGCCGTCGGCCTGCTTGAACGCCTCGAAGATGACCCGCATCTTGCCGGCCGCGATGCCGATGCCGGTGTCCGTCACCGAGAACGCGATCATGTCGGCGTCCGGGTCGCGCAGCGTCCCGGCCTCCAGGAGCTGCTCCCGGATCGACTGCGGCACGTCCGCGCCGGCCGGCCGGATGACCAGCTCGACGGCGCCGGTGTCGGTGAACTTCACCGCGTTCGACAGGAGGTTGCGCAGCACCTGCAGGAGCCGCTGCTCGTCGGTGTGGAGCGTGGCGGGCAGTTCCGGCGAGACCCGCACCGAGAAGTCCAGCCCCTTCTCCGCGGTGAGCGGGCGGAAGGTGGCCTCCACGTAGTCGACGAGCTGCACCAGCGCGATCCGGGTGGGCGAGACGTCCATCTTGCCCGCCTCGACCTTCGACAGGTCGAGGATGTCGTTGATCAGCTGGAGCAGGTCGGAGCCGGCGCCGTGGATGGTCTCGGCGAACTCGACCTGCTTGGGCGTCAGGTTGGTGTCGGCGTTGTCGGCGAGCAGCTTGGCGAGGATCAGCAGCGAGTTGAGCGGGGTGCGCAGCTCGTGCGACATGTTGGCCAGGAACTCGGACTTGTAGCGCATGGAGACCGCGAGCTGTTCGGCGCGCTCCTCCAGGACCTGCCGGGCCTCCTCGATCTCGGTGTTCTTCACCTCGATGTCCCGGTTCTGCCGGGCGAGCAGCTCGGCCTTCTCCTCCAGCTCCTCGTTGGAGTTCTGCAGCTCCAGCTGCCGGTTCTCCAGCTCCGCCGACCGCTCCCGCAGCTGCTCGGTGAGCTCCTGCGACTGCTTGAGCAGCATCTCGGTGCGGCTGTTGACGCTGATGGTGTTGACGGTGGTGGCGATCAGCTCGGCGATCTGGTTGAGGAAGTCGCGCTGGATCTGGGTGAACGGCTGGAAGGACGCCAGCTCGATGACGCCGAGGACACGGCCCTCGAACAGCACCGGCAGCACGATCACATGGGCCGGGGCGGCCTCGCCGAGACCGGAGGAGATCTTCAGATAGCCCGGCGGCACGTTGACCTGGATGGTCCGCTTCTCCTCGGCGGCCGTCCCGATGAGCGTCTCGCCCGGCCGGAAGGAGGTCGGCATGGAGCCGGCGGAGTAGCCGTAACTGCCGCGCATCCGCAGCTCGTACGAGCCCTCGCCCTCGCCCACCGGTTCGGCGTCGCTGTTGGCGGAACCGGTCGGCATCGCCACGAAGAAGGCGCCGTGCTGCGCGGAGACGACGGGCGTCAGCTCGCTCATGATGAGCGAGGCGACGTCCTCCAGGTCCCGACGGCCCTGCATCAGGCCGGAGATGCGGGCCAGGTTGCCCTTCAGCCAGTCCTGCTCGTCGTTGGCGAGGGTGGTGTCGCGCAGGTTGGCGATCATGGTGTTGATGTTGTCCTGGAGGGCCTGGATCTCACCGGCCGCGTCCACACCGTCGATCTTGACGTTGAGGTCGCCGCGGGTCACCGCGGTGGCGACGGCCGCGATGGCCCGCACCTGCCGGGTCAGGTTCCCCGCCATCTCGTTCACGGACTCGGTCAGGTCCCACCAGGTGCCCTCGACGTCCCGGACCCGGGCCTGACCGCCGAGCTGGCCGTCGGTGCCCACCTCGCGGGCCACCCGGGTGACCTCCTCGGCGAAGTTCGACAGCTGGTCGACCATCGTGTTGATGGTGCTCTTCAGCTCCAGGATCTCGCCGCGCGCGTCGATGTCGATCTTCTTGGTGAGATCGCCCTTGGCGATGGCGGTGGTGACGGCGGCGATCTGGCGCACCTGACCGGTCAGGTTGTCGGCCATCGAGTTCACCGACTCGGTCAGGTCCTTCCAGGTGCCCGACACGCCGGGCACCCGCGCCTGGCCGCCCAGCTCGCCCTCGGTGCCCACCTCACGGGCCACCCGGGTCACCTCGTCGGCGAACGACGACAGCGTCGTCACCATCGTGTTGACGGTGTCGGCGAGCTCGGCGACCTCGCCGCGGGCCTCGACCGTGACCTTCTTCGTCAGGTCGCCGTTGGCGACGGCCGCGGAGACCCGGGAGATGTTCCGCACCTGGTTGGTCAGGTTGTTGGCCATCAGGTTGACGTTGTCGCTGAGGTCCTTCCAGATGCCGGTGACCCCGCGCACCCGGGCCTGGCCGCCGAGGATGCCCTCGGTGCCCACCTCGCGGGCCACCCGCGTCACCTCGTCGGCGAAGTTCGACAGCTGGTCGACCATCGTGTTGACGGTCGTCACCAGCTCCAGGATCTCGCCCTTGGCGTCGACGGTGATCTTCTTCGACAGGTCACCCTTCGCGACCGCCGTGGTGACCTCGGCGATGTTCCGGACCTGGAAGGTCAGGTTGTTCGCCATCATGTTCACCGACTGGGTCAGGTCCTTCCAGGTGCCGGAGACCCCCTGCACCTCGGCCTGACCGCCCAGGATGCCCTCGGTGCCCACCTCGCGGGCCACCCGCGTCACCTGGTCGGCGAAGCTGGAGAGCTGGTCGACCATCGTGTTGAGGGTGTTCTTCAGCTCCAGGATCTCGCCGCGCGCGTCCACGTCGATCTTCTGCGACAGGTCACCGCGGGCGACCGCGGTGGCGACCTGCGCGATGTTGCGCACCTGGGCCGTCAGGTTCCCGGCCATGCCGTTCACCGAGTCCGTCAGGTCCCGCCACACACCGGCGACACCCGGCACCTGCGCCTGACCGCCCAGCCGCCCGTCCGTGCCCACCTCGCGGGCCACCCGCGTCACCTGGTCCGCGAACGCGGACAGCTGGTCGACCATCGTGTTGATGGTGTTCTTCAGCTCCAGGATCTCGCCGCGCGCGTCCACGTCGATCTTCTGCGACAGGTCACCGCGCGCCACGGCCGTCGTCACCTGGGCGATCTGCCGCACCTGCGAGGTCAGGTTGCCGGCCATGAAGTTCACCGAGTCGGTCAGCTCGCGCCACCGGCCCGACACGCCGTCCACCCGGGCCTGACCGCCCAGCCGGCCCTCGGTGCCCACGTCCCGCGCCATCCGGGTCACCTGGTCGGCGAACGAGGAGAGCTGCGACACCATCGTGTTGACGGTGTTCTTCAACTCCAGCATCTCACCGGCCACGTCGACCGTGACCTTCTGCGACAGATCGCCGTTGGCCACCGCCGTCGTCACCTGCGCGATGTCCCGCACCTGGCCGGTCAGGTTGCGGAACGCGGTGTTCACCGAGTCGGTGAGGTCCTTCCAGGTGCCCGCCGCACCCGGCACGTGCGCCTGGCCGCCGAGCAGACCCTCGACGCCGACCTCCCGGGCCACCCGGGTCACCTCGGAACCGAACGCCGACAGCTGGTCCACCATCGTGTTGACGGTGTTCTTCAACTCCAGCATCTCGCCGGCCACATCGACCGTGACCTTCTGCGACAGATCGCCGCTGGCGACCGCCGTCGTCACCTGCGCGATGTCCCGCACCTGCGTGGTGATGTTCCGGAAGACCGTGTTGACCGAGTCCGTGAGGTCCTTCCAGGTGCCCGCCGCACCCGGCACCTGCGCCTGACCGCCCAGAATGCCCTGCGCGCCGACCTCGCCGGACACGCGCGTCACCTCGTCCGCGAAGGTCCGCAGCGTCTCCGTCATCTGGTTGATGGTGTCCGCGAGTTGCGCGATCTCGCCGCGCGCCGACACCCGTACCTTCTGCGACAGGTCGCCGTTGGCGACCGCGGTGGTCACCTCCGCGATCCCTCTCACCTGATTGGTGAGATTTCCGGCCATCGTGTTGACGGAGTCGGTGAGGTCCTTCCACACACCGGCGACCCCGGCCACATCGGCCTGACCGCCCAGCTCGCCCTCCGTGCCCACCTCGCGGGCCACCCTCGTCACCTCGGACGAGAACGAGGACAGCTGGTCCACCATCGTGTTGACGGTGTTCTTCAGCTCCAGCATCTCGCCGGCCACGTTCGCCGTGACCTTCTGCGACAGATCACCGTTGGCCACCGCCGTCGTGACCAGCGCGATGTCCCGCACCTGCGCCGTCAGCTGGTTGGCCATCGTGTTGACCGAGTCCGTCAGGTCCTTCCACGAACCCGACATCCCGCGCACCTGGGCCTGACCGCCCAGAATGCCCTCGGTGCCCACCTCAAGGGCGACCCGCGTCACCTCGTCCGCGAACACCGACAACTGGTCGACCAGGTTGTTCACCGTACGGGCGACCTTCAGGAACTCGCCGCGCAGCGGCCGCGTCGTACCGTCCGTACCCTCCGAACGCAGCTCCATCCGCTGCCCGAGGTCACCCTCGGCCACCGCCGAGAGCACCCGGCTCACCTCGGACACCGGCCGCGCCAGCTCGTCCACCAGCGCGTTCGCCGCCTCGACCGCCGAGGCCCACGCCCCCTCGCCGGCGCCCGTCTCGAGCCGCTCCGACAGCTTGCCCTCGCGGCCCACCACCCGGCGCACCCGCGAGATCTCCCCGGTCAGATGCGTCTGCCGGTCCGCGACCTCGTTGAAGACGGCAGCGACCTCCGCCATGATCCCGTCGCCCGAGACCGTCAGCCGCTTGCGGAAGTTCCCGTCCCGCATCGACACCAGCGCGGCGAGCAAGCGCTGCAGCGCCGCCGCGTCCACCTGCACCGTGCCCCCGCCCCGGGACCGGCCGCCGCCCTTCGGCCGCGCACCGCCACCGCGCCGCGTCGTCGTGCCAGACTCCACCGTGTCCCTCCCGAGGGGGTCGACCGGACCGTTCGGTCTCTCGCTTCAGCCTGCCCAGTGTTTCACCGGGTCCGAACCAGGCCATAACAGTTCGGCAGCTTCGCACAACGTCCCCACGTCCGAGGGACGCAAACAAGAACGCAAACGGGGACGCAAAGTGCGTGACCGGCATCCGCCGGGGCAGTGAAGGTAAGTAACCTGGCATCCGGCTGTCCAACCGCCCCGGACCGCCCGGCGGGGGCGAGACGGCGCGAAGCGAGCACGGACAGCGGGAGGGGCAGACCGACCATGGCAGAGCCGGGCGTCGAAACGCGTACGAGGAGTTCAGTGATCACCGCGCGGGCGGCTGCCAGTTTCGAACCCGTCGGGCGGTCCGTCGCGACCGCCCGCGCCTTCGTCCGGGACACGCTCCAGGGCTGGGGCTACGCCGAGGTCGTCGACGACGCGGTCGTCCTCACCAGCGAACTCGTCACCAACGCCGTCGTCCACGCCGGCACCGCCGCCGACGTGCTCTGCCTGCGCCGCGACGACGGCGTCCGCATCGAGGTCGCCGACCGCTACCCCGAGCGCGAGATCCCCGTCCAGCAGAGCCGCACCGCGCACAGCCACGACCGCGAGAACGGCCGGGGCCTGCTGCTGTGCGCCGCGCTCGCCTCCCGCTGGGGCGTCGACTACAGCCCCACCCGCAAACACGTCTGGTTCCACCTCGACCTCCCCGAGCGCCCCGTCGGCACCCGCTCCGCCGGCCCCGTCCTGCCCGACCCGCTGCTCCCCCTCACCGACAGCCGGGTCCGCGTCGCCGTCGTCCAGCTCGACGCCGAAGGCGCCATCACCTCCTGGAACGAGCACGCCGAGGAACTCTTCGGATACGCCTCCGAGCAGGTCACCGGCAAACCCCTCGGCGACCTCGCCGCCTGGCCGCACACGCCCGGCATCGGCACCGGCCTCGCCGAGGCCCTCCGCCTCTCCCGCTGGGAGGGCAGCTACGGCATCCGCTGCGCCGACGGCCGCGTCATCCCCGTCTACGCCTCGCACCTCCGCGTCCGCGACGCCCAGGGCGAGCCGTCCACCGTCTGCCTCCTCGTCCGTGAGTACGAGCGCGCGGTCCTCCAGACCCCGCAGCGCCCCGCCGGCGCCGAGACCGGCCCCGAGGCCCGCGGCACCGCCGCCGACCCCTTCGAGGTCTTCATCGGCTCCCCGGCCCCCGACGACCTCGACGGCCTCCTCCAGCGCACGGTCGAACGCGCCCGCGACATGCTCGACGGCGACTCCGCCTTCCTGCTCCTCGCCACCGACGACGAGACCGAACTGGAGGTACGGGCCACCACGGGCCTGCCCTCCGCCCGCCAGCGCTTCGCCCGCGTCCCCGTCGAGACCGGCGCCAGCCGCTACGGCTCCGCCCGCATGCCCGCCGTCCACGAGGACCTGGCCGCCGTCCCCGGCGCCGTGCCCCTCCTCGAAGGCACCGGCATGCGCTCGGTCGTCACCGTCCCGCTCAAGGTCGAGGGCCGCCTCACCGGCTCCCTCGGCGTCGCGGCCGAGACCGCCAACCGCTACTCCAACGAGGAGGCCCTGCGCCTCCAGTTCGCCGCCGACCGCATCGCCCTGGCGGTGGAATCCGCCCGCCTCGGCGAACTCGAACGGCTCCGCCGCGGCTCCCTCAGCTTCCTCGTCGAGGCGTCCGACCTCCTGGCCGGCACCCTCGACCGGGACCAGACGCTGGCCCTGATGGCCCAGATGACGGTCCCCACCCTGGCTACCTGGTGCGCCGTCTACACGATCGCCGACCAGGCCTCCGACCCGTACCTCTCCTATGTCCTGCACGAGGACGAGGACCTGATCGACGGTCTGAAGGCCCTGCTCTCCTCCATCGACCCGCCGGACCCGGTGCCCACCCCGGGCGCCCGCGTCTGGACCGCCCCCGCCGACGCCGCCCACCGCTCCGCGCTCAGCGCCTCGATGCGCGAACTCGACGGCCCCGCCGGCCCGGTCTCCTCCGGCATCCACACGGCGCTCGCCACGGCGGCCGCCGTCGGCGGCGAGACCGTCGTGCTGCCGCTCGTGGCCCGCAACCGCGTCATCGGCATGCTGACGCTCGGCCGGCCCACCGACGACCACTTCCGCCAGGAGAGCCTGGAACTCGCCGAGGACCTCTCGCGCCGAGCCGCCCTGGCCCTGGACAACGCCCGCCTCTACTCCGAGCGCATGGCCATCAGCCAGTCGCTCCAGCGCAGCCTGCTGCCGCCCGGCCTCCCGGACATCCCCGGCGTCGAGGTCGACGTCATCTACCGCGCGGCCGGCGAGGGCAACGAGGTCGGCGGCGACTTCTACGACCTCTTCCCCATCCGCGACGGCGCGTACGGCTTCGCCATCGGCGACGTCTGCGGTACGGGCCCCGAGGCCGCCGCCGTCACCGGCCTGGCCCGGCACGCCCTGCGCCTCCTCGCCCGCGAGGGCTTCGGCGGCCCCGCGGTCCTGGAGCGCCTCAACGCGGCCATCCTCGACGAGGGCGCCCGCAGCCGCTTCCTCACCCTCCTCTACGGCGAGATGCGCCCCCAGGAGGACGGCTCCGCGGTCCTCAAGGTCGTCTGCGCCGGCCACCCGCTGCCGCTCCGCCTCAGCCAGGACGGCACGGTCCGCCCGGCCGCGGACCCGCAGCCGCTCCTCGGCGTCATGGACGACCTCGAGCTGTACGAGCAGACGGTCACCCTCGACCCGGGCGACGTCCTCCTGTGCGTCACGGACGGCGTCACCGAACGCCGCGAGGGCACCAGGATGCTGGGCGACGACGGCCTCGCCGAAGTCCTCCGCTCCTGTACGGGCCTGACGGCCGGGGCGGTCGCCTCCCGCGTGCTGCGGGCGGTCGAGCGCTTCGCCCAGGCACCGGCCTCCGACGACATGGCCATCCTGGCCCTGCGCATCCCGGAGCCGCACCACCAGTAGGCAGGGAAGGAAGCCGGCCCCCGGTTCGGGGGCCGGCCTCTTCTTGGTCGGATGCTGTCCGGGAACGCAAAAAGGCCCCCGCCTGATGGCGGGGGCCTTTTCTCTGAGCCCTTTAACGGAATCGAACCGTTGACCTTCTCCTTACCATGGAGACGCTCTGCCGACTGAGCTAAAAGGGCGGGTTGTTCGGCGGCGTCCTACTCTCCCACAGGGTCCCCCCTGCAGTACCATCGGCGCTGAAAGGCTTAGCTTCCGGGTTCGGAATGTAACCGGGCGTTTCCCTAACGCTATGACCACCGAAACACTATGAAGTTGAACCGCCGCGCACCCCGAAGGGGGGCGTGTTCGTTACTTCAGAACTAACACAGTGGACGCGAGCAACTGAGGACAAGCCCTCGGCCTATTAGTACCGGTCAGCTCCACCCATTACTGGGCTTCCACATCCG
>NZ_JBSGBF010000050.1:0-55614 GCF_053601115.1 Streptomyces sp. NPDC004788 | reverse complement strand
GCTTGATCCAGGACGGTCCTGGTGTCTCCTGCATGGCTAGAACTCCCGGAGCATTCGTAGGGGGTTTTCCACCCGGTCGGCGACGTATTAAGTGGAATTCGCTTCGCGAATTCATGAAATCCGCAAGCGGATTTCTGATAATAAAGCGCTGCGCGCTTTATAGAATTCCCGCGTTGCGGGAATTGCAGATTTCCGCTTCGCTTCAATCTGGTGGAGGGTCAGTTTCCCCGCAAGCGGGGAAACTGAGGGGCGTCCGCTGCGCTTCCGCCCTTCCGGCTTCGCCGGGCAGCGGTGAGGATGCATCACGTCGCGGGCCTGTGTAGCGTTTGGGGTTCTGGCCCACTACCCCTCAGGGATGGTGATGGGCCGGTGGCCTGACGGTGTGCCGGCCCCGTCGTGGTGACGGGTTCCGCTGCGCTCCACCCGACTCCTCTCCCCCGGCGCCGCCTGCCCCCGTCGTCCCTCTGCCGTCGAGCCTGCCCTGATGTCCTCACCACAGGCTTCCTCGTACCGCGTGCGTGGGCGGTGTTCGGTCGGGTGCCGACCTTCTGGGGAGCAGGTGTGGTGGGTGATGCATCACGTGTGCTGACTGTGTAGAGTTTGGGTGTAGGCACTACTACCCCTGGCCCTGCTTCACCGCGCCGGACTTTCTTTCTTCATTGCGCGCTGTATTCCAGAAGGAGCTTGTTTCTTGTGGTCATGAAGAAAAGCGATCTGCGCGCGCACCAGATCGAGACGGTCGATGCCATCCGGCGTGGTCTCGACGTCCCTCCCGGGGGCATTCCGGCTGAGGGTTTGCGGGGGCAGGTGATCTCCGCGTGCGGTACGGGGAAGACCATCACGGCCGCGTTCGCCGCCCGCGAGATGCTCCCTCGGGGACGTGTGCTCGTGCTGGTGCCGACCCTGGAACTGCTGGCGCAGACGGTCCAGGAGTGGCACCGGGTCGGGCACAGAGGGCCGGCGGTCGCGGTGTGCTCGCTCCAGGACGACCCCGGACTGTGGAGCCTGAAAGTGCGCTCCACGACGAACCCGGTACAGCTGGCGCTGTGGCACGGAACAGGGCCCGTGACGATCTACGCCACCTACGCCAGCCTGGGAGTCCTCGCCGAGGCCTTCCAGGGCGCCTACGGCCAGAAACTTGATCCAGTAGACCTCGCGGTCGTTGATGAGGCCCACAGAACAAGTGGCTCGATGGGTAAGGCGTGGACGGACATCCATGACCAGGCGGTGATTCCGGCGTACCGGCGGCTGTATCTGACGGCGACGCCGCGGATCTGGCAGGCACGGCCCGCGGACTGGGAGGTCGAGGAGGGGGTGCGCGACCCGCTGCCGCGGGAGTTGGCGGCCTCCATGGACGACGAGACCGTCTTCGGGCCTGTCCTGTACAAGCTGTCCCTGGCGTCGGCCGTCTCGCGCGGGCTGCTCGCGCGGTACCAGATCATCGTCCTGGAGCTCCAGGACCCGGTCGTCACCCCGGAACGCCTGATGAGCGAGGACCGGCACACCGAGGAAGTCCGCGGACAGCGCCTCGGTGCCCTCCAGGCCGCGCTCCTGCACACCATGGCACAGCACAACCTCAGCACGTGCATCACCTTCCACCACCGGACGATCGAAGCTCAGGCGTACGGGGAGGGTCTGGAGCACGTGGCGGCGAAGCTGCACGCCAGCGACCCCGAGAAGTACCCATCGCAGATCTGGGCGGACTGGCTGTGTGGCGAGCACGTGCCCGAGCGCCGGCGGGAGATCCTGGCCGGGTTCGGGACCACGGCGCGGCGCGCTGTCCTGTCGAACTGCCGCGTCCTGGGCGAGGGCGTCGACATCCGGGCCGTGGACTCCGTGGCCCTGCTCGACCCCAAGGGCGCGCCGCACGACATCGTCCAGGCCATCGGCCGGGCCCTGCGTCAAAAGCCGGGGGAGGGAAAGCTTGCCTCTTTGATCGTGCCCGTATTCCTCCAGCCCGGAGAACAGCCGGAAGACATGTTCACCTCCGGATCGTACAAACCGTTGGTGAAGGTATTGGAAGGTCTGCGCGCTCACGACGAAGAGGCAATCGAGCTGCTTGCGATCCCTCAGGAGCCGCAGAAGGACATCGTGCAGCCGTCCACCTATATCGGTCCGCCGCCTGAGGAAGGCGAGGAAGAATCCCGTCTCTTGCTTCGTTTTGCCGCACCGCGTGACCCGGTCATGGTCGCTCAGTGGGTGTCCTTCAACGTGATCGACACCGAACGGCAGGACTGGGCACGCGGCTGGGCCAAACTCAAGCAGTACGTCCAGCGGGTCGGAAGCGCCCGAGTGCCCTACGGACACCGCGAGGGAGCCACACCGCTAGGGCAATGGGTGGCCGAACAGCGACGCGCGTATGCGGCCGGGGAGATGACCGGACAACGCGCAAAGCGGCTGGAACGGCTCGGCATGGTGTGGTCCGTCGCGGACGAACGGTTCCAGGAGAACCTGGAAGCCGCGAAGGTGTACTACGAGGAGCACTGGACCCTGTGCGTACCCAGAACCGCCACCGCACTCGGCCGGCCCATCGGGCAATGGCTCGCCAACCTCCGCCGCCTGGGTGCACTCGCCGACAAGCCGGAGTGGGAAGCCGCGTTGAAGGCGATCGATGCGGACTGGAACCCCACCTGGCCCGCCCAGTGGCAACGCCACTACGCCGTCGTGAGAGAGATGCTCGCCGAAGAAACCATCCTCGGCTACATCGAACCCGGCGTCACCGCCCACGGCATGGACATCGGAAAATGGCTCACCCGACAACGCCGGCCCGACACCTGGGCCACCCTCACCGACGGACAACGCCAACGCCTCCAGACCATCGGCATCCACCCCCACGCGCCCGGTCTGGAGGCATCGGTGAAGCCGTCCGCGGCGCCCCTGAACGCCTTCGAACGGGGCATTGCGGCCCTGGCCCAGTACAAGGCCCGCACCGGCTCTCTGACCGCCTCCAGAGAACACGTGGAACGGCTGGAGGACGGCACAGAGGTCCGGCTAGGCGTGTGGATCATGAACCAGAAGACCCGCAGGAAGAAGCTCACCCCCGACAGACTCGCCGCACTCGCCGCGCTCGGCATCGACTGGGTGTGACGGCGAACTAGGAGGTGTGCCGATTTCTGCCGGCGTTGCCCTGCAGCTGGGTCATGGTGGCGGAGGTGGGGCGGTGAGATACGGCGCGAGTTGGGCTTCAAGATCTGCGACGCGTTTGTCGAGGAAGCGGTTGTTCTGACGGGCGCTGGCCAGACGCTCTTGGATACGCTCGTTGTCCTGGGTGAGCTGTCGTGCTTGCTGCTTCAGGCTGGTGTTCTCGGTGACGATCCGCTGAAGTGAGCCTTCGGGAAGATCGTGTTCGAGGTCACGGATCTTGCCGAGGAGTTCTGCGATACGGGTGCGCTGAGTGAGGATTTCGCGCTGTGCCTGGCCGAGTGCCTCTTCGGCGTTGAGGGCGCGCTCTCTCCACGCAAGCTGTGTCGGCTGCGTGTGGCTGCGGCTGTTGGAATGTCCGGGGCGAGAGCTGCTTGTGCGAGCGGCCTGCTCCACAAGGGCTCTGGCCTGCTGGTTTTGGTAGAGGAAGGTGCGTGAGACTCGGGCGGTTCGGGCAAGGGCTGCGACGGTGACAGGGATGTGGTCGCGTGCCGTGGCCGCAAGGGCGGTCCGGAGGCGTTCGAGCATCTCCTGGGTGGTCTGGCGGCGGGCTTGCAGAGCCGCGTCGGTGCGGGATGTGCTCATGGCTGCCTGGTGGTGTCGTCGGGGGTCTGCAGTGCTGCGAGGTCTCGGGCGCGGAAGGCGGTGCTCCAGGTGCGGTGGAAGTAGTCCTGTGGGCGCCGCAGGTCGAGGGTGAGGGCTTCGTCGAGGATGCCGAGGGCTGCCAGGGCCTGCTCGAGTCCTTTGATGGCCTGGGCGGTGGGTTCGAAGACGGTGTGGAGGTAGTCGGCGGTGGCGTCGTCGGGGGCGTTCTCGGCGATGGAGCGCCACTGTTCGGCCTTGCGTCGCCAGTAGAGGAGGTCTGCGCCGGAGAGGACGAAGTTGTCGCAGTTCTCGCAGTCGAGTTTCCAGGGGCAGGCTCCGCCGTCGACGACAGGTTGGTAGGTGCAGAACCCTCCGTCGGCGGGGGTGCTGCGGCGGGAGAGGTCGAGGGCCAGGGCGAGTGCTGTGTCACGGTCCATGGGGGTGGTGTCGCCGGAGAGGAGTTCGCCCGGGTTGGGGGCGCCTGGTCCGGCTACCCAGATGGTGTTCAGGACGTCTTCGAGGTCACTGTTGGTGATCTTGACGTAGTGCTCGGCCATGCGTTCGGAGAGCTGGCCGAGGTAGCGGCGGATGTGGGTGAGCGTGGCGCCGGCACGCAGCAGGTTGGTGGCCAGGGTGTGGCGTGCTTGGTGGGCCACGTAGGCGCCGCCGAGGTCGAGGCCGGCGATCCAGGTCCTGAAGCGGTCATTGAAGTGTCCGTAGGAGATCGGCTGCCGGCCGTTGGGGTTGCGGATACGGGAGGGGAACAGGGCCAGGCTGGGGCGTTCGGCGGCCGTGGGGGTGTGGCCGTAGCGCTTTTCGAAGAGCTGGAGCGTCTTGGTGCGGCGGGCGTCGAGGCACTGGTAGATGGGCTCGGGGATGCGGATGCCCTCGTTGTAGTTGCCGACCTTGGTCTGGTCGTGCCACAGCATGGCCAGACCGCGGTAGCGCCCGATGCAGTCCAGGCGCAGTCCGACGACTTCGCTGCAGCGGCGGCCGGTGGCGACGATGGTCTCCCAGATGTCCCGCAGGCCACGGTCGTTGAGGTCGAGTTCCTCCAGGCGGCGCAGGTTGGCCTCGTCCATCAGCGCGCGGGCGACGTCGTCGCTGAAGGGGTTGCGGGAGCGCTGTTTGAGACCGGTGCCGCCGAAGGGGATGGCGGTCAGGAAGCCAGTGTCGATGCCGAGGCGTTCGGCGTGGCCGGCGGTGATGGCGCTGTAGAGCAGTTTGCGAGCACCGTTGAAGACGAACTGGCAGCTCAAGTCGGTGACGGTAGGGGATCGTCCGTCGACCAGGACCATGCCCAGAGACGGCAGTCCGTGGCGGGCGCGGTGGCGCTGGTCGGCGACAAACCGTTCGGCGTGCTCACGGCGCAGGACGGTGGGGTCGTGGCCGGCGTCGGGGGCGTCGGTTTGGAGGAAGACCCCCAGTTCGACGGCGGCGCGGCGCATCTGGTCGAAGGGGCCTCGGGTGCGGGGACACTGCGGGGATCGGAGCCACTCGGCGAGGTGGTCCCAGAGCAGGTCGCGCAGCCACCGCTGAGGGACGGTGGTGATGTCGAAGTGGCTCTGGGCGTTCTTGAAGCGCCGTCCGAAGTGATCGGTCTCCAGGAAGCCGGCGTCCTTGGTGTCCCAGGGGCTGTAGTAGACGCAGCGCAGAGCGTTGGCGGTCTCCCAGCAGATCTGGCGCACCATGGAGTGGACCTGTTTGCGGGTCAGACCCGGGTAGCCGTCGGCGTCGAGGTCGGTCAGAGAAGTGAATCGTCCGTGCCAGCAGTGGTTGATCAGGTTCTTGATGCCGTTGAGGTCCCAGGTCGAGCGTTGTTGGACTTGTGCGTGGGCGTTCAGGCCCCACTGGATTTCTGCGGCAAGCAGTAGGGGCAGGCCGTGCAGGTTGATCAGTCCGGGTTGGGTGACGGGGAGCACCTGTGCGCACCAGGTGCGGAAGGCGTCTTCGTCCTGGTAGGTCACCGGCAGGCGTCTGCCGTGCCGTCCCCTGCCATGGGCTGAGGTATCGACTTCGGCTCCCCCGGGGCGGCCTTGTCCCTGATAGCGGCCCTCGTGTTGACGGCACAGTCCAAGCGAGGAGGAGGCCAGCAGGGGGCACACCGCCTGACAGATGCCGTACCCCGCCAGCGGGGCTTGCGTGCGAAGCCACTTCTGGAGTGCCTTTTCTTCGGCCTGTGCGGTGCCGGCATAGTGTTGCCAGCGTGCGTAGTGCTGGCTGCACAGCCGGAGGGCGGCTGTGGTGGCTGGCCGTTCCGGGCAGATCCGGCAAGGTCCGTGGTCAGTACCCCTGGCAGCGGGGAGCGGCTCGGCGGTGCGGAGAAAGTCGGCTCTGGTCATGCCTGATGCCTGAACCTGGGCCCACAGCTGGTGATGGGATTCGCAGATGACGTGGCCTGCCTGGCGGGAGCGCCCGCAGCCGTCGATGGAGCATCGCCAGCCATAGACCGGGTGCTGAGGCGGGATCCTGATCAGCGTGTCTCGATAGAGCGGGTCGAACGCTGGGGCGTTGATGAGGGCCGTGAGCAGTTCGAGCCGGTCGCGGCCGATGCGGGTGGTGTCGGTGCGGCCGGGCAGCAGCGTCAGTGGGATCACGGCTGTGTCCCCCATACCTGCTCCAGCGCCGCGGTGAAGACCGGGTCGTGGACGTCCACGTGGCCGTAGACCTGCTCGACGGTCGCGGCCGAGGCCCAGCCGCCGGCCTCACGCGCGATCACCGCGTTGCCCCGTGCGGCGTCCAGCACTGCGGTGGCGAAGCTGTGCCGGAAGGCGTGCGGGACCACCCGGCCGACTTCCGCACGGGCTGCGGCCCGGCGCAGCATGCCACGGGCCGCTGCGGTGGTCCACGGCTGGCCGCGGGAGGGGCCGTGCAGACTGACCAGGAGCATGCCGTGCACGGGCAGGGCGGGGTACTGGGTGGTGATGTATTCGAAGTAAGTGTGGATCATCGCCGGGCTAGCCCGGCGCACCGTCCCTCCGCACACAGTGCCGTCCTGCGAAGTCCAGGGTGTTTTGGTCTTGGCCCGGGCCCGGTTGCGGTTGTCCTCGCGATGGCAGATGTGCACGTGCGGGCCCCGGCATTGACCGCACGTGACTTGCTCGCGCAGGTGCAGGTCGACCAAGCGCAGCCCGCACAGCTCACCGATCCGGAAGCCGCCGTCGGCCAGCCATGTCACCACCATCCGGTCCCGCGCGCACGACACCGCCCCCAGCAACGCTTCCCGGGCTCCCTCGGGGAGCATCTTCGGATGCCGGCGAACCTGCTGGGCCGGGGCCAGAGGGTTCGCGGGCATGCTGTGCAGGACGTGCCCGAGCATCGCCCGGCGCCGGTCCGCCCGCGTCGGCAGCCGTGTTGTCCGCAGCGCCTCCGCCAGCGGCGGGTTCACTCCCCGGATGCCCAGGTGAAGGTAGAAGCCCTTCAGACAGGCCGCGGCGGTCTTCAGCGCGCTGTGCCCGTAGGGGCGCTTGCCTTCCCGCCACGGCAGACCGAACGGCCCCGGGTAGTGCGCTCCGAGAGCTGCCATGTAGTGCCGCAGATCCTCAAGCGACACCACGCCCGTGTCCAGGCCCGCAAACCGCAGCCACCGCAGATGATCCACCAGCACATAGGCGTACGTGCGGTCCGTGCCCGCCGCGCAGGTACGCAGGAACCCGTCCGCCTCCGCCACAAGCGTGCAGTCCGTGTCCACGATCGTGTAGGACACCTGGGCGCCGGAACGGACGATCTCCTGCACCCGTAACTGACCCACCACCAGCCGAACACGCGCCACGTGCTCCCCCTCCGAACAGGGAACCACCCCCATGGCGGCGTCCTCCGGCTCTGAGTTCACACCCCTCCCCCACCCCGGCGGACCACTCCACGCGAACGTCCCACACACCCGGACGACGGTTGGTAAAGTCCGTCACCCTCACCCGCCAGAACGCCGGAAGGGCAACCTCACTGCCCCACGTCAGCGAGGACAGGCGTGCCCCTCCGCCCGGTGCCCCATCCACACCGCCACATCGCACACCCGCAGCGCACTCACCGTCTGCGGCAGCCCCGCAGTCTGCCGCAGCTCCAGCAGTCGGCGATGCAACGCAGTGCCGTCCTCGCGCAGCGCGGCATGCAGCGCAAGCCAGAACGACGGGCGCGGGCGGCCCAGAGCGCAGCGCACCACACGGTCGTAGACCGGCAACAGCCGCGGACGCTTACGAGCCAAGAGCTTCCCAGCAATCACCCAGTCAACTCCGTACTGGGCGCAGAGGAGGTGCCAGGCCTGATCCGCCGGCGAGCCCTCGGCCAAGACGTCCGCTTCGGCGTCGACCATGTCGAGGTCCCTGGGAATGGCGTGCAGCAGACCGGACAACTGCGCGCCGAGGCTGCCCTCCAAAAGGTCCAGCGCGACAGAAGCCGGAACGGTGACCGACAAGGTCTGCACCGCGACCAAGTCCTTCGCCGTGAACCGTTCGGCGATGTCCGGCCGGTCTCCCCCACCCGCCAGATGCTCGAACCGGCTACCGGTGAACGTCGCCTCACCGGGCGGCACGCCTATACGGAAGTAACGCCGTAGGTCGCCGACAACGCGCTCGGAATTCAGCAAGACACGCAACCGGTGCCCGAGCGGCGACAACGCCCCACCAGGAACACCGAACGCTGTGGTGGAAGCGGCCATGAGAACTCCGTCCTTCATCGAGATCGTGAGCGAGTGAGCGGCGCCAGAAAGGGTGTCTGTCCGAGACAGCATGCGGCGAACCGGTCGGCGGGTCACCCAGGGGCACCGACCATCAGCTGATGGAGGAACTCCGGTGCGGCTGCGGCAGGGCGTTGACGAGTGGCTTGAGGGCACTTTCCAGCAACCCAGCATGTCGGACTGGTACATCAGGCTGTACTCGCAAGACGTGCAGGATGTGGTCGCGTACGGCGGCGTTGCGCAAGCTGCCGGACTGCTTGCTGCGCAGGATGTCGAGGAGGCTGAGACCACAGGCTTCCTGCAAGGCCTCGATCATCTCCAGTTCTTCGATGTCGACGATCTCCACCGGGTCCGTGTCCGGCCTCGTGAACAGCCCCTTCCTCCGGGCGCGTTCACGGATCACGGTCAGGGTGATGGGATTGACGGGGAACCCCTCCGGCAGCACGAGCAGCGGCAGGAAGCGACGGTCCCCGGCGGCAGGAGCGCCGGTGAGAGCAGCCTCGTCGCCGCGCAGCGCGGTGATGGTCGCATCGATCTGGTCGAGTTCCTCGACAAGTTTGTCGATGTCCTCGATCTGTGATTCGCCGGGTACGGCGGTGGCGGCTTCGCGGCGCAGCTGGGTGGTGGTGACCTCGATGACGATCCAGGTGCCGGGGTAGTCGATCGCGGCGTCAGCTATGCGCTGGCCCTGGGCGGTGTAGGCGGCTTTGAGGTCGGCGTCGTCGTAGACCCGGCGCGTGGTGCCTTCGTCGTGGGTGATCGCGTGCAGGACCTCGCTGACGTACACCTCGCTGCAGTGGCGCAGGGTCTGTTTGGCCCGGGCGGCCATCTTGCGGTGGCCGGTGGGCTTGGTACGCCCCGGCGGCGGGAACTCGATGTCCCAGATCGGCAGCCACCCGAAGGCCCGGCTGATCAGGTGGCGGGGATCGAGGATCAGCAGCCGGGCCTCGGGCAAGCGGATCACGGGCCACTGTTGGAAGGGGTCGAAGGACCATTCGGTGCGCTGTTCGGGGCGTTCGCCGCGTACGGCCTCCCGCATGCCGGGCAAGTCGTTGGTGATCAGCGCCAGGACCGCCTCGACGTGCTCCGTGGGCATGGTCAGGCCGGCCAGTTCACCGAGCTCGATGACGAACCGTCCCATCGTGGTGCGCAGCCACAGGTATCCGGCGACGGCCGCCAGGTCCTCCATGCGGGCGCCGGTGCAGTCCAGGTAGGTCTGGCTGAGGTCGACGATTCCCGGCTCGCCGTGGTGTTCGGCGGGCAGCTGCAGCCAGCGCCGCGCGTAGCGAGCGAGGACTCCGGGGACGGACCAACTGCGGTGGAAGTGCTGGTTGGCGACGAGTTCGCGGCCCAATGTGCCGGGCCGGTCTGTGATGATGCTCGGGCCGGGATCAGGATGGTGGCCCATGGTCTGGGTGATGTTGAACAGAGCGCCGACGATGTCGCCGTCAGGGAGGTCGTCCGGCACCGTGTCCGGGGATATCTCCATGGCCCTGCGGGCCAGCAGCATGAGTGCCTGAGGCACAAGCAGCCTGCGGGTATCGTCCCGGAGCAGGTTCTGGACACGGCTGCGGACCGGCTCATCCAGCCACTCGCCGGCGAAGTGCGCCTCGACGGCCTGCGCAGACACACCGGGCAGCTCCAGGGCGTTGAGCACCCGGGCGCAGAACCGTATGACGCCTTCAAGGGGGAGGCGCTTCAACTGGCGCACGGCGTAGTCGGCGGGCAGCTCGAATCCGAAGATCTCATCGGGGGTGAGATACGCCGCGCCCAGATCGATGGGCGCGGGCGGCACGGCGGTGGCGGGCACCAGCAGCCCGCTGGGGCGCTTGCTCCAACGGGGCACGAGGGCCATCGCGGTGGAGCCCTGCAGCACCGGGTGCCTGGCCGAGGGGTTGGCCAGATAGCTGGTACGCAAAGACGCGGGCTCGGTGTCCGTGAACATCTTGCTCAGCGTTTCGATCTTCTGGGCAAGGCGCTCTGCGGCGTTCATCGGCACTCCCGTCGTGCGGTAACCGCTGGCCGTGAACTAGCGGCTGCCGGTGTCACGTTGTTGCGGATTTCAGTGTCTCGTGGCCGGGCGGCCAAGCGCATATGTGTGGTCCCCCGATGTTTCTGGACGGGTGTTTTCATCGGAGTCGGTGCAGGAGGTCGTCGACGGCGCGCCGGGCACGGAGCGGCCAGCGGCGTACCGCAAAGGCACGGGCGGCGCGGGCCTGTTCGGCGGCCGAGTGCTGTCCCGTGACGGTGACGGGGGTGTCGTCTCCGAGTGCCCGCAGCATGCCGTCGTAGGGGCAGCCCGTATCACAGCCGTCTTCGCGGTGGTCGAGGGTGGCGGTGGTCAGGTGATACAGGTGGGCGCCGGTGTCGGCGATCCCGCCCGGCGCGGTGGTCATGGTGACGAACTGGTTCAGCTGCGCGGCCGCGGCACTGGCGGAGAAGACGAAGACGTTCTCCTTGCGGCGCAGCGGATGCTCGGCGGGCAGGCCGGTGATGTAGGCGGGGTCGTCGAGGGAGCCGTCACGTTCGGCTTGGACGTGGGCGGGGTCGTACTGGCCCAGGCATTCCATGCAGGCGCGGCCGGGGGCGGCGATGTGTGCGCGCCATTCGGCGCCGCGCAGGCGTCCGCCGCGGGCGTCGACGGCGATGCCGCCGTCGACGACGGGGATGAGGTGGGCGTAGGCGAGGAGGTTGAGGACGGCGCGGGGCCAGGGCCGGTCGACGCACGAGAAGATCACGTCGCAGTCGGCCGCAGCGGCGAATCCGTCCGGCTCGACCGCGCTCAGCTCGTACGGCGCCGCGCGAAAGTCCATGGAGGTGGCCGCGCGGCGGGCGGTTCGGGCAGCGAGGCGGGCCTTGGACCGGTGCAAGCGCACGTCACGGATGGTGGCCTGCAGGAGCCGGTCGAGGTTGACCTCCTCGACGGTGTCGAAATCGAACAGGCTCAGGCACCGGATGCCGGTGCGGGCCAGGGCTTCGACGACGAGCATGCCGACCGACCCGCATCCCACAACACCGACGTGCAGTCGGGCCAGATCGTCCTGCGTTGCCTGTCCCCAGGCGGAGACGGTGCGCAGCTGCCGGTTCGTGGCCGGCGGTGCGGGGAGGAGACGGTCGTTGAAGGTGACCGCCAGACGGCCGCCGACCACCCGGACGCTCTCCGCCTCGGTGGGGGCGTAGCGGCGAGGGGCCTGCTGCTGCCAGACGCGGGCGCCGAATCCGGCGTCCGTGCCCGCGAAGGTCAGACCGACCAGCGGGCGGCCGGTGATCACCTGGGTCTGCGCGGCGAAGGACGCCTCGGCCTCGTGGTCGATGCCGTTCAGACGCTGCCACCCGCGGCCTTGGGGGTGGGCGTGGATGAAGCCGAGGCCGCACCCGTGCTCGACCGCGAGGGTGGCGGCGCGCAGGAAGTAGGCGCTGGTGAAGTCCACCGTGCCGTGGACGATCCGCTCGCCCTCCTGCGGCAGGACCACCTCGGTGAGCAGCGCGGTGGTGCGGCTGGCGCCGGTACTCGGCCGCCACAGCACGAAGGCGCAGTCCTCCTGCCCGTCCGCGCGGCGCAGGTGGCCGGTCAGGTGCTGGGCGACCTCGTTGGTCATGGCGACCGAGAAGCGGCTGATCATGCGGAAGGACCGTTCTCCAGCTGCGCGAACAGGGTGCGCAGGTGTCGCAGATAGCCGCGGGCCGTACGGTCCTTGGCCCAGTCGGCGGGCGGCCGGCTCCAGTGCTCCCACTCCTGCCCCAGCGGAGAAGAGTGCACCGCGCCGTGGGGGTGTCCCAGGCGAGGGGTGATGTGCGGGCCGTGCGGGGCGGACAGAGGCCAGTCGGGCACGAGTTCCAGGCCGATGCGTACCGTCGTACCGGCCTGCGGGCCGACGTCGACGAGGTAGTCGAAGACCGCGAAATTGCCGGTCTGCTCCACCGTGTAGCCGGCGCGGCGCAGGCCCGCGAGCATGCCCGCGGGCCCCGCCTCCGGCACCACCGCGGTCATGCGGTCGGGGTCGGGCCGGTGGAGACCGACACGAACGTCTCCTGCTCGTGCACGGTGATCTCCTCCTCCCCGTGGCCGGCATATGAGTGCTGGTGGCGCCCGGTGATCCGGACCAGGTAGTGCGTGGCCGCGTCGATGCCGGCCAGGGCCAGGATCGTGTTCGGCGTCGTGCGCTTCGGCACCTCGACCGGCTCGCCGTCCACCGTGACCACCACCGTCTTGTCGCGGGTCTTCTCGTGCTGGATGTCTGCCGTCGTCATGAGGTTCTCCTCTCCCCCGGGCCCGCCGTAGCGGGCCGGGATACGTGAAAGGCGGGCTCGAAGCCCGCCTACTTGCTCTTCTTCGAGCCGCGCGACGCGCGCTCGTTCACCGTCGTCGACGGGTGCCTGCGCACCGTCGACTGCTTCACGAACCGACCCGTGACCGCACTCCGGCCACGCTTCCCACCAGACCCACTCGCCTTACTGGCCTTGCCCGCCATGAGGACCTCTTCTTCCTGCGGTGTCGCCGTACGGCCAGCACCGCATCTAGGTTTCATGCACCCAGTAGGTGCATGAAACTTGTTGACCTTGCTCGAAGAGTAGCATGGAAGCGACAGGTAAACGGAAAAAGATTCTGAGGCCGCCGGTGAAGATCGTCTTCGAGGACCCCGAACTCGCCCGGGTCTGCAACAGCGCAGCCGCCAGACGGTCTGCATTCGGGGAGGACATATCGAACTCCCTGCTCCGGCGCCTCCTCCAGATAGAGGCAGCCGACCGGCTCGCCGACCTGCGCCACCTTGCCGCCGCACGCCTGCGACAAGGCCCTCCCGGCACCGACCCGCTCACCCGGCTGATCTCAGTGGGGGCCCGCGGAGACCTGATCGTCCGACCCCGGGACGACCCTCCCGCACTGCTCGATGACGGCAGCCTGGACGAGCACTCGGTACACGCCCTGGTTGTCACCGCCCTGCAGTACCCCTGAGCCGCCGCCTCCCGCCCTTCCCGCCCTTCCCGCGCCTCGACGACCGAGAGGCACTCACGTGACTCCGCCCACCGCCCCACTTCACGACTTCGCCCCGGACTCCGCGCTCCCGCCCGGCGACACCCTCAAGGAACAGCTCGAAGTCCTCGGGATCCCACAGGCCGACCTGGCCCGGCGCACCGGCCTGTCGACCAAGCACATCAACCAGATCGTCCAGGGCAGCGCTGTCCTCACGCCGGAAACCGCGCTCCTGCTCGAACGCGCAGTCGGGATTCCAGCCTCACTTTGGAACCAGCTCGAAGCCACCTGGCGCACCCATGTCAGCCGCCAGGAGAGCCGCAAGACGCTGAGCGGACAGCTCGACTGGCTCGACAACTTCTCCCTGCCCGAGCTGGTCAAACAGAGCATCCTGACCGGCAAGGAACGCACCGTCGACAACCTCGAGCGTCTGCTGGCCTTCTTCGGAGTCGGCTCCCCTGAAACCGCCGAAGAGCTGTGGCGCAGCTACCGCACCGCATTCCGCCGCTCCACCGTCCTCGAACCCGACGACTACGCCACCGCCGTCTGGATGCGCCAGGCCGAGCTCAAAGCACGCGACCTGGACTGCGCTCCCTTCAACCGCGCGGCACTCACAGAGCTCCTCCCCCGCCTGCGAGCCCTGACTGTCGAGGAACCATCTGTCTGGCTCACCGAACTACCCCACTTGTGCGCACAAGCCGGCGTCGCCATGGTCTTCATCCCCGCCCCGCCCAACACCCACGTGTCCGGAGTCACCCGCTGGCTCACCCCAGACAAGGTAGGAGTCGCCCTCAGCGACCGCTTCAAGAAAGACGACCACTTCTGGTTCACCGTCTTCCACGAGCTAGGGCACGTACTCCTGCACGGCAAGCGCCTCACCTTCATCGACGACACCCGTCGCGACCATGACGCCACACCGGAAGGAGACCGCAGCGAAGCAGAAGCCGACGCCTTCGCCGCAGAAGTCCTCGTCCCCGCACAACATGCCACCGCCTACCGGCAACTCGTACAGCGCCCCATGCCCTTCACCAGGATCGAAGCATTCGCCCGGCAGGCAGGCATCGCCCCAGGCATCGTCGTCGGACGCCTGCAACACGACGGCGCTCTGGAGTGGCGCCACGGCAACAAGTACAAGAGGACGATCAACATCTCCCTGACCGAAAACGAAGCCGAGTAATCGGCACGAACCGGCCCGCTCCTGGCCATGGCGGCCGCCTCCGGCTCTAACGACTCGGCGCCCTAAACGCGGGCGGCTCCGGCAGCGGCTTCCTCGCAGGCGAGATCGCCAGCCTGACAACTGCCGCATACGGAATCGGCCGGAGCTCCGCAAGTCGACTCACGGAGCCCCGGCCGACCCGACTCTGCCGCCCCGGCTGGAACCACCCGGGACGCCGACGCGCACTCGAGCAAGCCGCCGTACCTGCCGGCCCGCGACCACACCGCCACCGCCGAGTGCGCAACGGAGCCCTCAACTCACCCGACGTGACGGACACGTACGGCACGTGAAACCCCAACTCAGCGACATGCCATACACGACAGCACTCGGTAAAACGGACGAGGCGCACCGGACCAGTGGGTCGATGGGTAAGGCGTGGGCGGACATTCATGACCAGACGAAGATTCCGGCCTACCGGCGGCTGTACCTGACGGCGACGCCGCGGATCTGGGAGGAGCGGCTGAACCGCGAGGTCGCGGAAGGGGTGCGCGATCCGCTGCCGCGTGAGATGGCGGCCTCCATGGACGACGAGAAGGTCTTCGGGCCCGTCCTGTACAAGCTGTCGCTGGCGTCGGCCGTCTCCCGCGGGTTGCTGGCGCGGTACCAGATCATCGTCCTGGAGCTGAAAGACCCGGTCGTCACCCCGGAGCGGCTGATGGGCGAGGACCGGCACACCGAGGAGGTCCGAGGACAGCGCCTCGGAGCCCTCCAGGCCGCGCTCCTGCACACCATGGCGCAGCACAACCTCAGCACCTGCATCACCTTCCACCACCGGACGATAGAGGCACAGGCGTACGCAGAGGGCCTTCAGCGGGTGGCGGAGAAGCTGCACGCCAACGAGCCCGAGAAGTACCCCGCTCGCATCTGGGCGGACTGGCTGTGCGGCGAGCACGTCCCCGAGCGCCGGCGGGAGATCCTGGCCGGGTTCGGGACCACGGCGCGGCGGGCCGTGCTGTCGAACTGCCGCGTCCTGGGCGAGGGCGTCGACATCCGCGCCGTCGACTCCGTGGCCCTGCTGGACCCCAAGGGCGCGCCGCACGACATCGTCCAGGCCATCGGCCGTGCGCTGCGCCAGAAGCCGGGACAGGGAAAGCTCGCTTCTTTGATCGTGCCGGTATTTCTCCAGCCGGGAGAAAAGCCGGAGGACATGTTCACCTCGGGATCGTATCGGCCTTTGGTGAAAGTCCTCGAAGGATTGCGCGCTCACGATGAAGAGGCCATCGAACTTCTTGCGATTCCGCAGGAGCCGCAGAAGGACGTGGCGCAGCCGTCCGAGTACATCGGCCCGCCGCCCGAGGAAGGCGAGGAAGAATCCCGTCTTCTTCTCCGTTTTGCCGCCCCCAGGGATCCGGTGATGGTCGCGGACTGGGTCAGCTTCAACGTGATCGACACGGAGAAGCAGGACTGGGCGCGCGGCTGGGCGAAACTCAAGCAGTACACCGAGCGCGAGGGCCACGCCCGCGTGCCGTACGGGCACAAGGAGGGCGCCTACCCGCTTGGGCAGTGGGTCGCGGAGCAGCGGCGCGCGTACGGGGCGGGGCAGATGACCGGCCTTCGGGCCCGGCGGCTGGAGAAGCTCGGGATGGTCTGGAGCCTCGCGGACGCGCGGTTCCAGGAGAACCTGGAGGCCGCCCGGGTGTACTACGACGAGCACTGGACGTTGTGCGCGCCCCGGTCTGCGACGGCGCTGGACCGGCCCGTGGGGCAGTGGCTGTCCAACCTCCGGCGGCCCGGCGCGCTGGACGACCACCCGGAGTGGAAGGCCGCGCTGGAGGCCGTGGACGAGCACTGGAACCCTGAGTGGCCGGCGGACTGGCAGCGGCACTACGCCGCCGTGCGGGAGCTGGTGGCCGACGAGGACCAGGCCGACGTGATGCCCGGCGTCACAGTCCACGGGATGGATGTCGGCAAGTGGCTGGCCCGGCAGCGCCAGCACACCGTCTGGGCGGGGCTGATGGAGCGGCAGCGCGAGCTCCTGGAGGCGATCGGTGTGACGCCGCTGCCGCTGGAGCAGGAGGCGCCCGCCAAGACCCCCAAGGCGGCCGTGAGCGCCTTCGAGCGGGGTGTGGCGGCCCTGGCGCAGTACAAGGCCCGTACGGGCTCTGTGAAGGTCCCCAGGGCCCACGTAGAGCGGCTGGAGGACGGGAGCGAGGTGAAGCTCGGGGTGTTCCTCAGCAACAGCAAGAGCCGTCGGGCCAAGCTGACCGCCGACAAGCTCGCCGCGCTGGCCGGCCTCGGGCTGGAGTGGGCGGCAGCGGCAGAGGAAGGAGCGGCGTGATGGCCTCGCGCGACGATGAGCAACGGGTGCGGGAAGCCGTGCGTGTCACGTCCGCACCAGTGCCTTCGCGCAGGCGGAGCGGGTCATCTCGGTGGTGCTGGCCGATCCGCAGGTGCAGGAGGCGAGGGCGCAGGTCGAGGCGGCGGAGACGGAACTCGGCAGGGAGCTGCGCGCCCGTCTCCAGCCCTTCCAGGACCGCTACGACCAGGCCGTGTGCGAGGGCGACGCGGCCCGGCTCGCCGGGATCTGTCCGGGCAAGCACGGTCGCTGGGGACGGATCTGCGTCCTGGACGACGGCCACGAGACCTCGATGGCCGAACCACACTGGGGCCACAACAGCCAGGGGCAGCCGATCGCGTGGGTGGGCAGCGCCCCCGACGACTGGTGAGCGGCGGCGAGACCGGCCGACAGGACCCCGGGCGCGCGCCGTGCGGCTCGGGGTCCTTCGTTGCCCCGGCCCGGTGGCATCGCACTGGAGTACGTGTAGGGCCTGGGATCTTGGGGCTCTCCCCTTACGTGTGGCCGCTCTGCCTGGGCGCCAGTATGGTCGCTCGGCACAGAGAGGGCTGCTGATGAGCAAGAGGGTTGTGGAGCTGCCGGACATCCCCGGAGCCGGCGAGGAGCTTGAGGACTACGTCGCTGCGTTGTTTCAAGCGTCGGGTCACTTCGTGGAGAAGCAGCTCGTGGAGTCCGATCCGGCTGACCTGCTGGAGCTCGACATCTTCGTCACCGACTACACGCCGGAGAAGGCCGTGCAGCGCCTGATCGAGGTCAAGGGCGGGAAGTGGGGCTTTACTGACCTCTTCAAGGTGGTCGGATGGATGCGATACCTGGACCTCCAACATGGAGCGTTCTTCATCACCCGCTGGGAAGGGCGCGAGTCCGCTCCACGCAAGATGGAACCCCTGGGTCTGGACGTCGTCTGCTTCGATGACTTCACCACCGCTCCCCGGCTGTTCGAGGAGCGAAGGTTTGGATCCTTCGAGGATCCGCAGCTCATCGACCTGTGGCGGCACTCGTACGGCGTTGAACGCAAGTTCATCAAGGTCATCCATAACCGGGCGCGAGCCGAGGCCGGCGGTGCCGTAGCAGCGAAGACCTACCACCGTCAGATCAACAACGGCACCTTCTTCGCCAGGGCACCGGAGGAGTCGTTGGCGATGCTGTACGAGGCGTACGGAGACCACCCGAAACTGACCCTCGGTTACGCCCGAGAGATCGACGGAGGAGACTTCGACCCTCACTCGGCATCGACGAGTAGCCCGAGTTTCCAGGCGACGCTCCGGGAGGGCAAGCACCCTGAGCTCCAGGCGTGCATGTACCTCGAGCACCGCGCTCGCCTCGCTATCCTCAAGGCCGCCGTGGACTACGCACTCGCCCACCCCGACGGTCCTCCGGAGTTCAGCATGTCGGAGGACGGAAGGACCTTCTTCTTCCAGGGGCTGACGTACCACGCTCTGCCTGGGACTTTCCATGAGGGCATGCAGTGGCTACGCGAGCAGCCGAACTTCCGGCGTTACGCGACGTTCTGGCAGCAGTTCCTGTGGGGGTGGGGAGGGTTTTACCTGGAGGACCGGAAGGAGAAGGAGTTCGAGTGGATGGGCAAGTACTCCGGTATCCCGGCTGCTGAAATCCCGACGGCTCTCGAAGCCTTCGACCGCTTCTTCCCGATCCCGAACGGATGGTTCACCACCCCGGGCTGGACGGACATGCACGTGCTGAAAATGGTCCCCTGGATCTTCCAGGGTGTCGGTGCCCAACATCGCCGCGGCCAGTACGGCATTGGCGACCAACCCAGCATTCTTGCGTTGAACCCGAGCTCTCCGTACACCCTCAATGACCTCGCGGAACGCATCGGCTGCGCCGTCGACTTCCTGCTTCTGACCGACAAGCAGCTCAGGTAAGCATCGAGGCGAACTCCAGTCCGAGGAGCGAGGGACCGACCCCGGGAACGGTCGGTCCCTCGCTCTCTGTATCAGTCGCCGGCCTTCTTCGCGCGGGCGGTCAGCGCGTCACGCAGGATCCCGTCGGACGCGCGTGCCATGCGCAGCAGTTCACGGATGACCTCTGCCTTGTCCCATCGGACGCCGGTCTGGACTCTCAGATCCAGGAGCCATTGGTCGATCTCGTGGGACTCGCTCGGGTCGAAGCGGACTGTCGTCGGGATGGCGCCTTCCGCCTTCGGCGCTGGCCGGGGAGCGGTGTCGTACGTCGTCATGCCCAGCCCAACGAGGCAGCCGGGCGATAGGACGTGCGGCACCGTTCCGGGCGGCGTGGTCGCGCCTGGTGTCAGCCGTGTCCGCGAGGTACGAGGCGGAGGTGGGCCGGTGGGCTGGGCGGGGCTTCGGGCTGCGGGGCGCGGGTCCAGCCGTGGGCGTGCATGGTCTCGGTCTCCCAGTCCTCATCGGCACCCTCCCCGTCATCGCCCGCCGCGGCACCGCCCACGGCGGTGGCCTGGGCGCCTACCGGTTGGAGTCCGCTGCCGCGTGAACTGCGGCCGCCAGACAACCCCGACTCGTTCAAGAGCCGAGCGTGTCTGCCAGCACGAACGCACCCCGCCCGGACCGCGATAACCAGGAGCTGCGCCTGGTCGTTCTCCTCCTGGCCCTGGCAGTAGGGCTTTTGGGTGACGTCAGTAGTGGTCTACATGGTCCACCCCTGGCTCGGAGGCCGCTCATTGCCAGTGCCTGAGCATGCGGGCGTGAGGCCACCGGCGCTGGTCAGAGCGCCCAAGACAGCTGCGTCCACCGCCAGCGGCTCGGCCGCCGACGACGTATCCAGTCCGACGCGTGATCAAGGAAGGTGCGACGTACGCGCTGAGCGCCGTCAGCCAAGGTGACGTAGCACGCGTGATTTGTATCGCATGCGGCCTCTAGCGATTGATTGGCAGGCCTGGTGACCTGACGCCGGCTACGGCACCTGGTCACCTGGCGCCCATTTTGCGGTAATTCGCACACTGGAGCGGTAAATGTACACAAGACCGGAGTAAATCATTCCGCCACCTATGAGGGGGCGTGAACTGTCCGGCGTGACGATCCGTGATCGCGGCAGGCACACCGCCCCCTGCCGTCGCCTTGGGTGTCCCAACAGTTTGCCCAGATCAGGTCTGCGTTTAGCTCTCTTACTAAGATCTAGAACGCTTGACTCCGCATCGCGTGATGGCGTTAGGTAACTCACCGACTGTGAACTTTGCGCAACGCAGGGGTGGGGATTGTGAAGAGACAGCAGGTGCTTCGGCGTGCCCGAAGTACCGTGGTCGCCCTTTCGGCTATGGCCGTCGGGCTCGTGGTGCCGGTTCCGGCAGCCCAAGCGGCCGCGGCGGCCATGGATTCGCCCGTGCTGGACGAGGCGCACCAGGCGCTCGAAGACGCCAAGGCTTCCGGCCAGCGCGTCGAGGTCCAGGGCGAGCGTGGCGAGCGGACCAGCGTGTTCGCAAATCCCGACGGATTCACCTTCACGCTGGAACAGCACTCGGTGCCGATCCGTGTCGCCAAGCCCGGCGGCGGCTGGCAGACCCCAGACGCCACGCTTGAGAAGCGTGCCGACGGCACCGTCGGCCCGAAGGCCGCCTCGGCCGACATGACCTTCTCCAGCGGCGCGGACAACACTCCGCTCGTCAAGATCGCCGATCAGGGGCGGTCGATGGAGCTGGACTGGAAGGGCGACCTTCCCGCGCCAGAACTCGACGGAGCCAACGCGGTCTACCGCAACGTCCTGCCGGACGTCGACCTGAAGGTCACGGCCACCGTTGAGAGCTTCCAGCAGGTCCTCGTGGTCAAGACGCCCGAGGCGGCCGCGAACCCGGCGCTGAAGGAGCTCACGTTCGACCTGAAGACGGACGGCCTCGCCATCCGCAAGGGCACCGCCGGCAACCTCGCGGCCGTCGACGGCAACGGCAACACCGTCTTCCGCTCCCCGCCGGCCCGGATGTGGGACTCGGCCGGCAAGCCAGCAGCTGAGCCCGCCGCCGCTTCCACCGCCGACTCCGGCACCGCTCCGCAGCTCGTTCGGACCGCCCTCACCGCGGACGACGTCCAGCCGACGCCCGGCGACCCGTCCGAGCAGGCAGCCTCCGGCACGGGCCTGGCACCCGGGCAGGGCGACAACGTCTCCCGCATGGACGTCAACGTCACCCACGACTCGCTGTCGGTCGTCCCGGACGCGGACATGCTGACCAACACCGCGTCGGACGACTACCCCCTCTTCATCGACCCCACCGTCACCTGGGGCGAATCCGAGCGCACACTCCTCCGGTCCGACGGCTACGAGTCGTACGGCTGGGGCAACGGCAGCGACGGCCAGGGCCAGGGCGCGGGCAAGTGCGGCTCGTGGAACGGGTACTACTGCGGCCCGGGCTACGTCCAGAAGCTGTACTTCGAGTTCGCGCCGGACAGCCTGCGCGGCAAGAAGGTCCTGGATGCGACGTTCGCGCTGACGGAGCCTTGGGCGTTCCAGTGCGACCCGCGCTGGGTCGACCTGGTCCGGACGGACAACATCTCGTCCGCAACCACCTGGGCGAGCCGGCCCAAGGAACTGGACTGGATGGTCGACCGATGGGTATCCGCTGGCCGCGGCTCGCTGTGCGACCCGAACTCCCCGGACGCGCCGATCGAGTTCAACGACAACCCTGACGAGACGAACGAGAACCTCACGCCGACGGTACAGAGCTTCGCCGCGGGCCAGTTCTCCCGCCTGACCCTTGAGGTCCGCGCCCACGACGAGACGGACACCTCGGCCTGGAAGCGCTTCAAGAACGATGCCGTCCTCCGCGTCAGCTACGTCGCCTACCCGGCCACGCCGACGGCCGTCGGCATCGTGAGCGGCTCTTCGTCGGTGTGCAGCACCGATCCGAGCAAGCCCTCCATCATCGATGACCCGACACCTGCGCTGACCTCAACGCCCCAGACCGCGTCGGGGGGCGAGGCAGGCGCCAAACTGCACGCGTGGTTCCGCATCGAGACGCTGAGCGCCGACGGTACGACCTGGTCGGGCTCGGGAATTAGTAGCCCCACGGGGACGAACTTCGTGGGGGACAACATCAAGCAGACGGTGTCCTGGCCCACGGCATTCCCTGCGGAGGAGGACGGAAGGAAGCGACGCTTCGCGTCCTTGACTCAGGCGTTCTACGACAATGGCACCTACTCGCAGTCTTCGGGTTACAGCAACTGGTGCTACTTCACGGTCGATCGGGAAGGCCCCAAGCCACCGACGATCCAGTTCGACGGCCCGTACAAGCCGTGTCTGGACGCCAACAACTGCCCGCAGGCAGGGGCCCCGGGTGTTCCCGGCAGCTTCACCTTCGCCCCCGGCGGAACCGACACCACCAATAAGTACTACGAGTACTACCTGACAAAAGTCACTGATAACCGATACGTATCGGCCTGGACCAAGCTTGCTGACGGAGTGACGAAGGCCACGATCACGCCAGCGGCAGCCGGCACATACAAGCTGACGGTGCACGCGGTCGACACGCTCAACCGCGTGGGCGCTGACAGTGCCGTCGAGTTCAAGGTCGCTACCGGAGCGGACCCGGTCGGCCGTTGGAACTTCACCGAGAGCACGGGTGCCGCGCTCGACGGCGCCCCCACCGGTGGTGCCTCCGACGCCACTTTGGCCGGTGACGCTGTCCGCACCGAGCGCGGCCGCCGGGGTCTCATCACTCATGACCAGAACGGTCCGCTGACCTCCCCGGTGGTGGACAAGGGCCTCAGCCTCAGCGGCGCCGGCTACGCGGCCACCGACGGCCCGGTCCTGCAGACCAGTTCCTCGTACACGGTTTCCGCTTGGGTGCGTCTGGAGGATGGCGCCGCGTACCACACGGTGCTCGGCCAGGACAGCAGCCTGACCGGCGCCAGCTGGTACAGCGCCTTCTACCTCAGCTACCGGCCGGACTCCAAGACCTGGGAGCTACGCACGTCCCCGCAGGAGGGAACGAGCGGCGACATCAGCAACCAGATCGTCCGCGCGAAGCGGCCCGCCGTCATCGGCGCGTGGACCCACCTGGCTGCCGTCTACGATGCTGCTGCCGGGCAGATCAAGCTGTACGTCAACGGCGAGTTCCAGGGCAGCCATGCTGTCGCGCCGTCGTGGTCGTCCAGCGGCAGGTTCCAGATCGGTCGCGTCTCCTACCACGGCGCGTACGTCGATCAGTGGAAGGGCCAGATCGACGAGGTGGCCGCGTGGCAGCGTGCCTTGTTCGACTCTGAGATCGCCGACGAGGCCCGGGCGACGTTGCCCGGTGGCTTCCAGGCGGCCGAGCTGGTGGCCGACTGGTCCGGTGCGGGTGCCTCGGGCACAACGGTCACTGACAGCGCCTCTGGCTACGGCCGGTCGCTGGTCCTGTCCGGAGCGACCGCGTCCGGTCAGGAGCTCGTCTTCGACGGCGTCGACGACACGGCAACGACGGGCACGACGGGACTGCCGCAAGTCGACGACACCGCCTCCTTCACCGTGTCGACGAAGGTCAACCTGGACCAGGACGAGATCAACGCCAAGACTGTCGGCTACGTTGGCCAGGTCCTCGGCCAGTGGACCGCGACCGGCGCCGGCTGGGGGCTGTGGTACGAGATCACCGATACCAAGACAGTGACTATCGAAGACCCCAAGACGCAAGAGCTCGTCGACGTGCTTCGGCCGGTGGGCTACTGGTTCTTCGGTGTCCGTGATGCGAGCCGCACGCACCTGGTCCGCTCCGACCAAGAGGCGGTACTGGGTACGAATGTCCGCCTGACCGGTGTCTACGACGCCCAGGACGGCACCGTCTCGCTCCGGCTGGGTACCACCCTCAACGGTGTGCCGAAGGAGTACACGGACAAGCTCGGCACCAGTCAGTTCGCGCTCGGCGCTCAGCCGGACGGGACGGCGTCGAAGTACAACTTGCCGGCCCGCATCAGCGATGTGCGGGTCTGGGTGGGTGCCATGAACAACGCGACCCAGATCGAGACGGTGATCGGCTCCTGATTCGGCACTGACCGGACACGGAGTGGGGCGGCACCGCTTCCGCGGTGCCGCCCTCGCTTCGTCTCCGGGCCCGGTGACAAGGTCCCCGGGCTCGGTGACGGAGCGGCGCACCAGCGCCGTCACGCACATCTACAAGGGTGGGGATACCTGTGAAACTCGGTTGGAACATTCAGGGCGCACGGCGAAGGGAGGACCGCCGAAGGCGCCGCCGCGCGCTGGTGGTCCTGCCGCTCGCCTTGGCCCTCTCACTGCCGATCGGCATCATGCCGGTCGCAGCAGCAGACGGACCGGGAGGTCTGGGGCGTCCGGACCTGCCCGCGCAGCGTGTCACCAAGGTGAAGCCGTTCAGCGGTCCGGCGACGAACAAGGCCCGCGAACAAGTGGCGAAGGACCTGCGGGCCAACGCCTCCCAGGCGAAGCGCGCCCGCACGGAACAGCAGCGCGCTGTCTGGCCCAGGGCCGGCACCGCGAACCTGGACCTGGCCACGGGCAAGGCGCGGGCCGCCGCTCCGGGAGGCCTCCCGGTCAGCGTTCTTCCTTCGACTGCCAAAACCGGGCTGCCGGCAGGTACGGCCACCACGATCTCGGTGCTGGACCACGCGGTCGCGAACAAGCTCGGCATCACGGGTGTCGTTCTGACGGCGGAGGCGGAGAACGCGGGCAAGGCCCGGATCAGCGTCGGCTACGGGGCGTTCGCCTCCTCGGCCGGCGGCGACTGGTCAGGCCGACTCCAGCTCGTACAGCTGCCCAGCTGTGCGCTGGTGACTCCGCAGAAGCCCGAGTGCCGGAAGCAGACCCCGCTCGGGTCGCACAACAACGCTAAGAAGCAGACGGTCACCGCTGACGTCGCCGTCGCCAAGACCGACGCCGGGGCGGCCACCCAGCTCGGCACCAGTAGCTCCGGAGCGACCGTTCTCGCGCTGACCAGCTCAGGCAGCGGACAGTCCTCGAAGGGCACCGGAGACTACAGCGCGACCCCGCTGGCTGCGTCGTCCTCCTGGTCCGCCGGCGGCAACTCAGGTTCATTCACCTGGTCGTACGGCTTCACGATGCCGCCGGCCGCAGCCGGCCCGACTCCCTCGCTCGGACTCTCCTACGACTCGGGGAGCATCGACGGCCGCACCGCCACCACCAACAACCAGAGCACTTCGGTCGGTGAGGGCTTTGCCCTGACCGAGTCCTACATCGAGCGCTCCTACGGCAGCTGCGACAAGGACGGGCAGACCGACGTCTTCGACCTCTGCTGGAAGTACGACAACGCCCGCATCGTCCTGAACGGCAAGTCTTCCCGGCTGGTGAAGGTCTCCGACACCACATGGCGCCTGGAGAACGACGACGACTCCAAGGTGACCCGTTCCACCGGAACCGACAACAACGACGACAACGGCGAGTACTGGACGGTCATCACCGGCGACGGGACGAAGTATGTCTTCGGACTGAGCAAGCTCCCCGGCGCCACGACCGAGCGCACGAACTCCACGTGGAACGTTCCGGTGTTCGGTGACGACTCGGGCGAACCCGGATACGACAAGGGCAGCACCTTCGCCGACCGCTCATTGCTCCAGGCGTGGCGGTGGAACCTCGACTACGTCGAGGACACGAGCGGCAACGCGGCCACGTACTGGTACACCAAGGAAACCAACTACTACAAGAAGAACAAGGCCACCACGGCCAGCGCCGTGTACGCCCGTGGCGGCTACCTGAAGGAGATCAAGTACGGCCAGCGCAAGGACGCGAACGGGAGCCTGTTCACCGACAACGCCGATGCGAAGGTCACCTTCACCTACGCCGAGCGGTGCACGGCCGCGGACTGCAGCTCACTGACGAGCACGACGTCGCAGAACTGGCCCGATGTCCCGTTCGACGCGATCTGCGCCAAGGACTCCACGGACTGCCTGTCGACGTCACCGAGCTTCTTCAGCCGCAAGCGCCTGACCGACGTTGACACCTTCTCGTGGAACGCCACGACGTCCGTCTACGACCCGGTCGACTCCTGGGACTTCACGCAGGAATACCTGGACGGCGGCGACATCGGTGACACCTCCGACCAGACGCTCACGCTGAAGTCGATCAAGCGGACCGCCAAGGCGGGCACGACCGCCATCACAACGGACCCGATCTCGTTCACCTACCAGATGCGTCCGAACCGCGTGGACGGCACGGACGACATCCTGCCGCTGACCCGCCCGCGTATCTCCACCGTCACGACCGAGACCGGCGCTATCACCACCGTCTCGCTCTCCGCCCCGGAGTGCGTCCGCAGCGAGGTGCTCCCGGCGCCGCAGGACTCCAACACCCGCAACTGCTATCCGCAGTTCTGGAACATCAACGGATCCCCGGACGCCTCGGTCGACTGGTTCCACAAGTACCGCGTCCTCGGCGTCGTCACCACCGATCCGGCCGGCCAGAACGACGGCGTCGAGAACGAGTACGCCTACAGCGGCGCCGCCTGGCACTACAGCGACGACCCGATGACTCCGAAGGCGGAGCGGACCTGGTCCGACTGGCGTGGCTACGGTCAGGTCACCGTCTACAAGGGCTCGCGTAACGCTGCTGTCCGTTCCAAGACGGTCTCCCTGTACATGCAGGGCATGGACGGTGACCCGAACAAGGACAGCACCACCAAGTCCGTTTCCCTCGCCCCGCTGAGCCAGCCGTCCATCGGCCTCGCCACCGTCGCCGACAGCGACCAGTACAGCGGCACACTGCGCGAGCAGGTCACCTACGACGGCACGACCGCGATCTCGGCCACCTCCAACCAGCCGTGGTCCCAGGAGACCGCCCGCCAGACAGGCGTACCCGACGCCGGCGACCACGTGGCCCGTTTCGTCCGCACGAAGAAGAACTACTCGTTCACGTACCTCACCGCCACCGGGACCTGGCGGTCCAGCGGCACGGAAACCCTCACCTTCGACGACGGGCGTCCGGTGAAGGTCGTCGACTACGGCGATCGCGGCAAGGCAGGTGACGAGACCTGCACCCAGACCTGGTACGCCGACAACGACACCCTCGGCCTCAAGAACCTCGCCTCGCGTGTCCGCACCGTCGCTCTGGGATGCACATTCGCCGAGACGGACCTGAAGCTGCAGGCCGCCGACGGCACGCGCGGCAACGTCCTGTCGGACACAGCCATGGCGTACGACGACCTCGCGTGGTCGGACACGATGGTCCCGACCAAGGGGCTCGCCACCTGGACAGGGCGCGCCGAGACCTACGGCACCCCGATCAAGTGGCAGAAGATCGCCTCTACCGCGTACGACACGCTGGGCCGGCCGACGGCCGTCACCAATGCCGACGAGAAGTCGACGACCACGACGTACACGCCTGCGGACTCAGGGCCGCTGACCAGGACGACCGTCACCAACGCCAAGACGCAGAAGGTCTTCAACTACCTTGACCCGAGGCGCGGGCTCAGCCTGCGCACGTACGACGCCAACCTGAAGAAGACGGAGCTCGCCTACGACGCCCTGGGGCGCCTGACCGACGTCTGGCTTCCCAACCGCATCCGGGGCAGTGACGCGCCCAACAGCAGCTACCAGTACTCGCTGAGCAACACCAAGCAGTCCTGGGTGTCGACGGCCACGCTCAAGGCCGACGGCACGACGTACAACACCAGCTACGCGATCTACGACGCGCTGCTGCGTCCGCTCCAGACGCAGTCGCCGACCCCGCAGGGCGGACGGCTGCTGACGGACACCCGCTACGACAGCAGGGGCCTCGCATACGAGACGCACGCCGACATCTTCGACAGCGCCAACTTGCCGAACGGCACGTACACACGCGTCGCGTACGGTGCGGCACCCACGCAGACCGAGATCGTCTTCGACGGCGCGGAGCGGGCGACGTCGAGCACGCTGCTCGTCGGTGGTGTCGAGAAGTGGACGACCACCACCACGTACACCGGCGACTCCACCGCGACCACCGCGGTCGACGGCGGTTCGGCCACCCGGACGATCGTCGACGCGCTCGGCCGGACCACGGAGACGCGCGAGTACGCGGGCACCAAGCCCGACGACGCGGCGTACGGAGCGACGCTCGGTACTGCGTACACCTCGACGAAGTTCGAGTACACGCTGGACGGCAAGCAGACGAAGATCACCGGCCCTGACAACGCCGTGTGGTCCTACGCCTACGACCAGTACGGCCGCCAGAAGACCGCGACCGACCCGGACAAGGGCACGACGGCGTCGGAGTACGACGCCCTGGACCGTGTCACGAAGTCGACCAACGGCGGGAAGTCCGTCCTGTCCGCGTACGACGAGATCGGCCGCCCCACCTTCACCTGGTCGGGCAGCGCCACGGACGCCACGCTCCTGACGGAACGCACCTACGACACACCCCTGAAGGGCCTGCCGGCCTCGTCGACCCGCTATGTCGGCGGCAAGGGCCAGTTGAACTCGAAGGCGTACACGAAGAGTGTCACGGCCTACGACGACCTCGACCGACCGACGACCACCGAACTGTCCCTGCCGGCCACGGACGCACTGTACGCGTCTATTCCGAACGGGAAGCTGACCTACAACACCACCTACCGCCTCGACGGAACCGTGGGCAGTGTGAGCGAGCCCGCGCTGGGCGGGCTCGGCTCCGAGATCATCGAGTACGGCTACGGCTCGCTCGGACAGCTCACGTCCGTCAAGGGCCTCACCGGCTACCTGCAGAACGCCGACTACACGGCCCTCGGCCAGCTCCAGCAGATGACCCTGGGCATGGGAGGCACCGGCGACCGCAACGTCTACATCACCAACTACTACGAGGCGGGAACCGGCCGACTCACCCGCAGCAACGTCACGGACCAGACGCATCCGTACATGCCGCAGGACCTCAACTACACCTACGACCAGGCCGGCAACGTCACCTCGATCGCCGACCCGGCAACCCTCGGCGGCACCGGCAAGGCCGAGACCCAGTGCTTCGCCTACGACAGCTACCGCCGTCTGACCGAGGCGTGGACCCCCGCGTCGAAGTGCACGGAGCCGCGTGCTGCGAACACGCTCGGCGGACCGGCACCGTACTGGGCCTCGTACACCTACAACCAGGGCGGCCAGCGACAGCAGGAGACGCAGCACGCGGCGGGTGGGGACACCACGACCACGTACTGCTACACGCCGGCCAACCAGCCGCACGCCCTGCGCTACACCACGACCCGCACGACCCCGGACTGCGCCGCTGCTGCCGACCCGACGAAGGACAAGGTCTACGACTACGACACCGCGGGCAACACCACCAAGCGACCGGGCTCGACGGGGTCGCAGGCCCTGACGTGGTCGGAGGAGGGCCGACTCGCCCAGCTCACGGAAGGCACCGACAAGTCCACGGACTACATCTACGACGCCGACGGCACGCTGCTGATCCGCAACACCAAGGACGGGGAACGGGTCCTGTACGCAGGCGCCACCGAGCTCCACCTGCCTACGGGCAAGTCCGCCTGGGCGCAGCGCACCTACACGGCGGGTGAGGTCCCGATCGCGGTCCGCACCAACCAGTCCGGCACCCCCCAGTTCCAGTTCCCCGCCGGCGACCACCACGGCACACAGAGCCTCGCCGTCACCTCGGACGCCACCCAGAAGATCACCAAGCGCTACATGACGCCCTTCGGGGCCGAACGTGGCGGGTCCATCGGCACCTGGCCGACAGACAAGGGCTTCCTCAACAAAACCGCCGACAAGACAACGGGCCTCACACACATCGGTGCCCGCGAATACGACCCGTCGCTCGGCCAGTTCATCAGCGTCGACCCGGCACTCGTCCTCGGCCAGCACCAGTCCCTTAACGGCTACGCCTACGCCAACAACAACCCGGTAACGTCCAGCGACTCCACGGGTATGTGGCTCGACGACGGAACGGGGCATTCCGAACCCGGTGGCCCCCTGGGCGGACACCAAAACAACACGCCGGGGAAGCCACGAGGATCCGGAGGCGGCGGCGCCAAGCCGAACGCAAACGATCAAGCTGCCTCCAATAACCCGGTTAACAAAACCGAGAATTTCATCACGGAGACCGCTAAGGAATTCCTTGGCACCGGAGATGATTACGCAAAATGGCGGCAGGTATATCAGCGCAACATCAGCCACTTCCCAGGGGATGACCCGACTGCGGATGACCTGATGGCCGCGGCTGCCAACTCCTGCATCGGCCCCAACGCCTTTTCCTGTCCCAAGGGAATGCAGGCCAGGATGTGGGACCTTCAAAGGTACCGCGACTGGATCGTAATCCCGCAGGATTTCGGCGGATACGAGGGATCCCCGAAGGTTCCGGCATCGCGAGAGATGCCGCTGTCGCGCGGGGGCTGTACGCAGTGCTTCCTCGCCGGCACAGACGTAAAGATGGCGGATGGCACCACCAAGGACATCGACAAAATCAACGTCGGTGACATGGTATTGGCAACCGACCCTCAAACCGGGGAGACTGGAGCCCGCAGGGTATCCCGCCTTATCATCACCGAGGATGACAAGCGATTCAATGAACTGACCATAGCCACGCCTACCGGCCCAGAGAAACTGACGGCCACATACGAGCACCCCTTCTGGTCGGTCTCCGAGAACCGCTGGGTCGACGCCAGCGAACTCAAGCCGGGCATGACACTGCGCACGGACCACGGGGCCGAAGTAGCGATTATCGCGAACCGCCCCTACACGCAACACGCACGCACGTACAACCTGACAGTCGAAGACCTCCACACCTACTATGTGCTGGCCGGCGAGACTCCGGTCCTCGTCCACAACAGCAACTGTCCCCGAATTGCTCCGGGGTCTCTCCCTGAAGCGGAAGAAACTGCTCTTGACCGCACATTGGAACATATTGACGCAGAAACAGTCCCTACTGGTCCGACTGCGAGGAGATGGGGCATCCCATTCCGGAATCGAGATGGGGACCTGCCCGGTGGGCAGGGGGATGACTCTCCCTACCGCGAGTATCGTGTGGAGCCGCCTTCCGGCACTCGAGGGGCCGGCCCCCTTCGAGTGGTTCGCAATGAGGAGACGGGTGAAACGTACTACACGTGGACGCACTATGGTGATTCCGGGGATCCGGCATTCGTTCAGATTCGGTGATCGACCATGAGAGGCTTCAAATCTGGGCTTACGTGGGTTCGTGGCGATGAAATCCATTCTATTGCACATAGTATCGCCGAGCAGGGTTACCGCGTGTATTCACTCGCTACCGGTGGCGGTTCCGGTCGCGTGGCATTCTTCGATGCCGTTCGCGCGGTACTTCCGCTGGATCCTCCGGTAGTAAGCTCGCGTAGCTTGGACGCGCTATCAGATTCTCTCTGGGGTGGGATCTACTCAACCGGTGACCAGAAAATCGCGATAATTTGGGAAGACTCATCGCGCTTCTTCCATGATTCTCCCGAGGAATTTGAGGATGCATGCTCGGTTCTGGCTGAAGTTGCCGAGTCTCTAGGCGATAGGGCGTTTACAGTCGGACAGCCAAAGGAGGTTCGCATCTTCGTTTCAAGAGATTAGTACTTGGGTGGACCAGATCCAGGCGGAGGGCTGCTTCCCACAGCTCCGCCTCTCCGTGCAATGAATGTGGAGTCCGGTCGGAGTCCTTCCGGCCGGGCCCCACGGGGGGGGAGAGAGCGGCGGCACGCCTCATCGGCTTCGCTCGTGTCAGAGCCAGCCCTGTTGGCGGGCCGCGCGGACCGCTTCCATGCGGTTGCGGGTGCCCGTCTTGCCCATGGCCGGACATGCGCCAGTGCGACAACGGCGTCCTGATCACTGCTCCGCCCGCCGAGGGCGACGGAAGGCCGGCAGCCTGGCAGCTGCGCCTGCGCCTGCGCACCGAGGACAACGGCCGAGGGCTAAATGACCTGGGCGCAGCCCTCGCCACAGGGCGCCGCCATGGCATCTGTGCAGATGCGGGCCCAGGCTTCGAGACCTTGCTGGTCTTCCTCCCCCACCACCCCGCTGAAGGCGTCGGCACTCTCGCCCGAGTCCGCACCGGGGATGGCCCGGAGGATGACGTCACTTTCGAGCGCCGCGTGGAAAGGCCGATGGGCCTGTGGGCTACGGCTGGAGAGAGCCTGCGTCGCATTGTCCCAGTGCTCGGCCCCGACGCGCCGCCAGCGTACGAACCCGATGCCTGACCGTACCGATGCCGACCGCTCCTCGGCTTCGGTACGACGACAGGGTCACGTTCCTCAGCCTGCCGCAGCACACGGGCCCGAACCGGTTGCCCCAGAAAGGCGTGGTGATGTCGGAAGTTCAGTCGCTTGGGTCGCTTCGGTCGTTGTGACAGTGCAGATTCAGAGTGGGAGAGCTATCCCGAGTGCCTGCATCGCGCTGGAGGGAGGGCCGCCTTCCCATCGAGTGGCCACACATGGCCACGTCGCGGCCACGGCCGAAGGCGACCGCGATGACACCTCACACTGGCGGCATGAGCCGCAACGACGCCCTCCGAGCCGCACGACTGCGGCGCGGCTGGCGCACCGGACGAGGCGCGGGTCCGCTTCAGCTACCAGTGCGAGTGGCGGGACGCCGAGGTCACGACCACGGAACCCACGGCCGTCCGCCTGCTCGTCAGCGAGACACCCGCAGCGACCTGGGAGATAGCCCTCGGCCCGGACGACGATCCCCGGCTGTTCATCGAGCAGCAGATAGCCGGCTTCGACACCGACGGTGCCACCGGCTGCTTCGCCGACGCCGGGTCCTGGGATCCGCTCATCGCGCTCTTCGAGCGGGGGCTGATCCGAGGGGAGTCGTACCTGGACGGGTACGAGGACATCGACGACGGTTCCATGTTCATGCAGCGCACCTGCGACGAGGCTTCCGGCGGCGAGCTCGTGTCCTTCGCGACGACCGGGGACGGTACCTACCCGGTGTGGGTCGGCCGTTCCGAGGCCGGTGAGGTAGTCGGCGTCGTGGTGCTGGTGGAGGGGATGCCCGAGCTGCTCCCAGAGCGGGACGGAACCCCCACCGATGCGGCTGCGTAGGCAGCAGCTCTTCGATCGAGCGGTGCCCCCACCACCAAGAGCTGCCCTGGATGAACGATCCGCCAGTCGACTCATCCGAACGTCGTTCACGGAAGTGCGGACAGAACTAAATTCAACGAGCCTCATCAGCGTCCTTCGCCTGAACTGCGTGCGAGCGGTGAAGCGCCGACTGCCGTCTCCCGCGTACGCCTCTACACGACCAATCGCGTCGGTTAGCCCCATGAGGGGTCGCGCGGCGACGGCCAGCTAATCGGTGAGGCTGCTCAGCGTCTCCCATCCGGGTGGTCGTTGATCCAGCCCAAACCACCGATGTCGAGGTGGTGGCGTGCGCGCGTAACGGTCACGTAGGCGAGGCGGGCTTCGCTTGGGTCGATCGGACCGGGGATCGGCCTTCCCTGGACGTCTTGCTCGTCGGTGTCCTTGGGTGGGGGGAAGTCGTCGGCGATCTTCACTCGGGCCCATTCTCGGCCTTTTGCTTTGTGTGCTGTGGAGACGGTGACCTGGGCGTGCGTCTCGTGGGTGAGGCGGTTGACCGCGTGGAGGATGGTGTCGGTGCCGTGGGTGTCGACGAGGCCGACGAGGGGTTGCAGATCGCGTCCGGATGGGTCGTGTGCGGCGTAGTCCTGGACAGCTCCCCAAGTGGGGAAGAGAACTAGCTCGGGGTGGCTGGTGGGGCGTCCTTCTTGGAGTTGGCGGGCGGCGAGGGCGAGGGAGCGGAGGCTGTCTCCTCCTCCGACGAGGGCGACGCGGACGCCGGCTGAGAGGAGGGTCATGACGTGTTTCATGGCGCCGACGTTGGTGCGGCACAGGATCGCGTCGGGTGTGGTGAGGGGGCCGAGGTCGGTGGGTGTGGTGTCGCTGCCGGTGAGTCGCAGGGGTGCTTGGGCGATCGTGAGCCAGCGGTTGGCTTCTGCCGCGAGGGCGGGGCCGAATCGAAAGGAGTGAGAAAGGGTGAGGTGGGTTCCTTCGAAGTCGGTCATGACGTCTTTGGCACCGCGCCAGTGGTAGATGGCTTGGGCGGAGTCGCCGACCATGACGAGTTGGGCGTGGTCGCGCTGGCTCTTGAAGATGTGCTCGACGACGGGGTTGGTGTCCTGGGCTTCGTCGAGGAGGAGGTAGTCGGCGTGGATCTTGGGGTTGGTGAGTGACCAGATTTTGAGGAAGTGGTCGGGGTCGAAGCGGACGGCGCCGTCGTCGGGGTTTTGCAGGTCGGTCCATGCCCTTTGGGCGTAGGGGAGGACGAGGGCGGCGAGTTCGTGGTGGTGGTCGGGGCTGTCGAGGCCACGTAGAGGTGGGACGTGGCGGCGGGTGAGGATGGTATCGGCGCTGTGGCAGAAGCGGGTCACAGTGCGCAGGACGGTGTTGGACAGAGTGGTGGGCATGAGGGTGTGGTCGGCGATGCGGGCGGGTTTGGTGATGCCGAGGTCTTGTCCGATTTTCCAGGCGGGGCGTCGGGGTGCGCCGAGGCGGCGTGTGTAGCGGTGGCCGAGGGCCGCGTAGGCGAGGGCGTGGGCGGTTTTGCAGGTGACGGTGGCGGGGAAGCGGGTGGCGGCTTCCTGGGCGATGGCGCGGTTGTAGGCGAGGTAGCGGCCGCGGCGTTTGGTGCTGTGGGCGAGCAGGGCGAGGGTGGAGGTCTTTCCGGTGCCGGCGCCTGCCTGGAGGGCCATGTGGTGGCCTGCTGTGAAGTGGTCTGCTGCTTGGGATTGTTCGTCGGTGGGGGTGAACAACGGTGCGTGCTCCGGGAGTGGGCATGGACGGGGCGGCAGGAAGTAGCGAGCGGCGTCAGGCGCGCTGGTGGGCGTCTGCTGGGAGTCGGGTGGCCAAGTGCGCATGGTGGAGGAGCGGGTCGAACGCCTCCCAGTCGGCGAGGGCCAGGTCGGGTGCTCCGGTGGTTGCCGAGTGGGTGGGGCAGCGTTGCGTGCGCCAGCGGACCTGTTCGCTGTAGGGCAGGTGGCTGAGGTCGTATACGGCGATGTCGGATGCGGGCAGGGTGAGTTGTCGGGTGCCGCGGTGATGGGGTGTGGCGGGCATGAGGGTCCAGCGTCCTGGGATTGTTCCGGGGGCGAGGACGGGGTTGGTGCAGCGGGTGCGGCGTACGGTCCGCGCGATGCACCGGATCTCTTGGACTGGCGTTCCAGCACTCCAGGGCGGTGACATCGCCGTAGTCGCGCATCTGGTGCTCGGCGTTGCGGGTGCGGACCCACTGTGCGAACTGTGCGACGAATCCTTCGAAGGTGAGTGCCGGGTCCTTATCCCCCGATCTTCTGCAGGTGTCGAGTTTCTGTGCGTGGGTGTAGCGGGGCAGGGTGGAGAAGAACATGGAGGTCGCCGCGCGGTTGAGGTTCTCGATGCTGCCTTTGAGGTGGGGGGTGTAGGGCGGCAGGACGTCGACCTGGACGGCGAACGCGCCGAGGGCTTCTTTGACGGCGTTGGAGAGGAAGTCTTTGCCGCGGTCGATGCGGATGCGGGTGGGCAGGCCGCCGGCGGGTCCGTGGGTTTCGTCGGTGAGGATGCAGGCGCGCAGGGCTGCCAGGATCGATCCGCGGTGCGGGTAGTGCGGGGTGACGGCCCAGCCCATGATCATGCCGGTGTGGCAGTCGCAGAACCAGGTGACCCAGGGTTTGACCAGGCGTCCGTCGGCGTAGACGACGACGGACGCCTGTTTGTGGTCGCCTTCCCATTCCTCGTTGCGGGCGGTCGGCGGCCTGCGCAGATGCGGGTCGTATCCGCGTGAGGCGGGCAGTCCGGCTTTGAGGCCGGCGATGTCACCGGGGCTGAGGTCGCGCCTGATCGCCCGGTGCAGTGTCGACAGGCTTACCGGCTCTGCTCCGATGGCTGCGGCGTCCTTCGCGAGTTCATCGTGGACGCGTTTGACGTTGCCGCGGTAGTAGGCGAGGAGAACGCGGATGTGCTCGGTGACTTCGAAGCGTTCCCGGGTGGCGCGGAGTGGCTGCCCGGCTCGTGCGCGGGCGAGGTTGCGCCATACGGTGCGGACGTGGACGCCGAGTGTGTGGGCAGACAGGGTGACGTGAGCGGTGGTGAGTGTGCCTTGTTCGGCGAGCTGTAGCAGGGCGCGGACGGCGGGCCCCATGAGTTCCTTGCGCTCGCGCTCGGTGCGGTCAGCTTCCTCGGGCGCTGCAGAGTCTGCGGGCACCGGACGGGCCTTTCTTCATGTTCGGGCATGTGGCTCTTCGATGGGTTTTGCGGTCAGGCCCAAAATCCGAGGCGGGTGACGTGCTCGTACTGGCGCCAGTCGGAGTCGAGATCGGAGATGACGTGCTCCCACTGGTGGGTCATCTCGCGCATGTCGCCGCGCGACCAGGCCGCAACGATGGGGTCCCATCGGTAGATGTTCTTGCGCCGCCACCTGGCCACTCGCTGATGCTTGGCGTCGACATCGCTCTGGTCGATGGGGTGGATCTCCACACGGGTTCCACCGTCGCTGTTGAGGCGGCGTGTCAGGCTGGGTGCCATGTTGCGGCGCCGCAGCTGCCGGAAAGCTTCGTCAAGCCGCCGTTGCTGTTCGGCGCTGGGGACGCGCTCTTCGGACAGCCATGCGGTGATCTTCCGCGGGTCCAGGAGGATTCCGCTCTGCTGCATGACGGTGTACCCGGCGCGGGAACGGGTCAGGTACAGCAGGTGGCTGCGGTGGCGGTGCCTGGGGCTGAGGTGTGGTTGGGCGATGCCGGCGATGTCATCGAGGGTGGCGGTGAGGGCGAGGGCTGCGGGCACCCCGTGGGCTCCGAGTCGTCCGAATCCCATTGTTCGGTCTCCTGCAAGTCGTGCGCGTTCAAGTGCGGTGGTCGGAAAGGGTGCGGCAAGGGGCCGGCTGGGGTAGGCCACGCGTCGGCCTGGGAGGTGCGGACCTGGGGGTGGAGGGGCGCCGCACAAAGGGGTTCGGTGTGCCGCAACATAGGCCGTGGGCACCAGCGTCGGTTCTGCTTCCAGTCGTTACGGAAGCCCGGGTAGGCGAATCACCCTTGCGGGGCAGAAACTCCACGAACGTCCCACTTCACCATGTTCGATGAGCCCTGCACATTCGATGCATTCGACTGGTGGTGCCGTACTTGGATCGCGACTCCCACGACATCGCGTTCACGGGGCGGGAGATCCCGCGCCTGGCCGCGCGCTACTGCGGCGCGCTGGCGCGGCAAGGAGAATTCGCAGGCGGGGCGATGTCCTTGGCTGCCTCCGCGCTCGCCCGCGTCATGCGTGCGATGGCGGTCTCCCGGACAGCCCTTTCTCATGCTTCCTGTGCTCTTGGCACCGGAGGTTGCGCCGCCGGCTGCTCGCCGCGTCGGCGGCGGGTCACCCTAGCGGTAGGGTCTGACAACGCCCTTCCCTCCGATGCTCCCAACTCGTCCGCATCACCGTAGAGTTGGCTGAATTCCGCTGTGCCGTCGGCTGTTGTTGCGTTGCAGCGGTGGTGCTGTCCTGGTGTCGTCGCCGAGGGTTTGTGGCAGGGCACGAGCCTGATTCCCGGCTGTGTCAACGGTCCGGTCGGTGCCCTCATGCCGGCCTGCCCCTTCACAGGGCCTTGCTTGTGCGCCGGGAGCGTTGGCTCGCACACAGTGTGAGCCGTGCCAGCCGCGCGCGTAACCCGCTTGACCGACACCTCGTTGTCGGGTTGAGGCGCCCTTGGCGGCCCCGCTTCCTCAAGGCCCCCTGATCAGGACGGGGGAGCCAGAGCCGTAATTCGCCTGGCAGCAACCCATCGCTTCCGGTGGGCATACGGGCTGCCGCGAGTTCACGGGGGCTGCGCTGCGATGAAGGACGGCACATGAATCCCCATCACGACGCGACGAAGAAGGCCAGAGAGCTGACGCGGCAGAACGCCATGCCGTACGCGGTGAACCTGGCGCACGTCCTGCGCGAGATGAACATGGCCAGGGCAGCTCCATCTGCCGGCCCGTACGCGACGGGTGGCGGCGGCACGGTACTCGAGCACCGCGTCGGAGCGCTGATGCTGTCCCATCTCCTGACGGGCATGCCGGTGCCTGCCCTTGGCGATCACATCACGCCCACGCACGTACGCTTCCAGGGCAACGACATCAGCAGGGTCGACGACATCCTGGTCCGCGGGCGCAGCGCCGTGGGGACGGAGCATGTTCTGTTCGTGGGGGTGCGTCGACAGCCTCGGCTGGTGTCGAGCGAGGCGAAGTCGGTACAGCTCGTTGGGGCCTTTTTGGATGTCGTCGTCCGCGACTGGCCGTTGCTGCGGAGCGGGCGCCGCCAGCTGGCACTGGCTGTCGTGTCGGCTTGCCAGCCCGCCCACCAGCTGGGAGAACTCGCGGTCGTTGCTGCGGCTGCGGCAAGTCCTGCGGAGTTTCGGCGGCGTATGGCCGAAGGCGGTTACGCGACCAGGGCGATGCGTGGCCGTCTGGTTCAGCTCGACGCGCTGGTGGCCGCGGCTCTGGGCGGGGAGTGGAGCGAGGGAACCGGGCTGCGGCCTGTGGAGCTGACGTGGCGCCTGCTGAGCAGGCTGTCTGTGATGGAGCTGCGCCTGGAGGGAGCCGACCTATCCGACAGGACGACCGCGGTGGGACACCTGCGTCCGCTGACACCTCTGGGGCTCGCTTGGCAGGCCGATGCTTTGTTCTCCCGTCTTGTGGAGTTGGTGGGCGTCTTTGCGCCCAGCGGCTCGGAGCTCGATCTGCCCACGCTCACTGCGTACCTTGACGGCCTTTCCTGCTTCGTCCCACCAGCGGGCCGTGCGACAGCCAGCGGCGCGGCCACCGTGCCCGGTGCACCGAAACGGGTCAGTGCGCTTAAGCCAAGGAAGCGTGCAGGTGTCAGAAGCCAGCAGGACACCGTGCTGTGGAGCAGGTCGGCAGTGAGTAACCGTGCTGTTCAGCCCGTGCTCGCTGGTGAGCTGCTCGTCGTGCGGGACGGCTACTGGCTGCTGGGGTTCGACAGGGCCACGGGCAATCCGACACGCCCACTGCAGACGGCCTACAGCGACCGGCCGGTGACCGCCGCCGGTAAGGTCTTCGTCACAGACCGGGCGCGTCAGATCGTTCCGGTGGACCTGCGTGCCGAAAGGAGGAGGAGCGGGAGGCCGCTGCCGGCCCGCATGTCGGGTGGTGCGGCCGTTGTCGAGCGCGGCACTTTGTTCGCTGCAGCGTCCGATGCGTACGTCCACGCGATCGATCTGGCCTCTCAGGTGCTGCTGTGGAAGCTGCCGGTCAGTGGAGTTCCGGCCGCGGCGCCTCGGGTGCACGCGGGGAAAGTGTTCCTGCAGACCGGTAGCGGCGGTTGCGTCGGCGATGCTCCGGGAGACAGCAGCCTGTGGGTGTTTGGGACCGACGGCATCCTGCAGTGGGTCCATGCGGAACGGGATGGTGACGTCCTCTGCTGGCCCGCCAGCGACGAACGTGTCTACCTTGTCAGCCGGGACCGGCGACCCGGAATCCACAGAGTCACCACCCTGGACTTAAACAGCGGGCAGGTGCACTGGCAGCACGCCTTCGACAGCGTTCTTGTCGGCAAGCCGGTGTTGGCAGGCGGTCTTCTTTACCTCACGACCGCTGATGCTTGCGTGATTGCGCTGGACGCCCGCACGGGTCAGGAACGGTGGCGCACCGGCGGAGGCGCGAGTGCAGCGGCAGCCGCTCACGTCACTGACGCTGTCGTCTATCTCGGGCTCCAGCAGCCCGGATGTCTCGTGGCTCTCGACGCCGCTACGGGTGCGGAGCTGCTCCGGAGGAGGACCTCCGGCTCCTTCACTTCGCGACTGTTCAGCGCCCATGGCGTTGTCTACGGCGGGCATCGCGGTGGAGTCCTACACGGATGGGACACACGCTCGCACAGAGAAGTCTGGCGTGCTGAGGTGATGTGGGACGAAGCCCGGCAAGGTGCCCCGCTCATCGTCGACGACAGAGCCTATGTGACGGGCAGCAACGGCAAACTCCACGCACTGTCCCTGCGCTGCTGAACGGTTTCTCGTGCCAGCCAAGGGACGTCGCCTGTTGCAGCGTTTGGCACCGGGAGACACACAGCCGTGCATGGACCTCGCTGCCGACTGTCTAGGGGGGTGTTCGCGAGTGCGTCTGACCAGCGGTGCAAGCAGGCGTTCAAAGATCGTTTCCCACCCTGCCGGTGATCGTTTCCCACATACACTGCCGGGATGCCGCAGAGGAGCCCGGTCCGGGTCGATGAAGGTGCGCTGCTGGACCGGCTCGGTCCTGATGCCATGAGGTTCGACCTGACCGGCGCCTCGTTGATCGTCGGTGCCACGGAGATCCAGATCATCGCCGACGCCAATGACGACCCGGCGTCCAGCGGCGTCTGGAGCCGGGACCAGTTCCGTCTGGTCGGCGAGGTACCCGCAGACATCAACGAGGCGCTGACCGGCTACCGGGACGTCTGGAGCTTCGACGAACTCCGGCAGCGGCCGGTGAGCATCGCCATCAGGGTCGGTATCGGTTGCTTGCTGCTCGGACGAGCCGAGTTCCGCCACTGGGGGCCCGGCCGCTACGAGTTCGAGTTCATCGAGCCGCTGACCAGCAGGCTACTGGAGGTGGTCCGGCCCTCCGTTCCCGATCCCGTACTGCCCACACCGACGTGGGTGGATCTCGTGGCGGCGCGTCCGCAGGAGGCGTTGACGCTGTTCGTCGAGTCGTGGTTCGCCCGGTCCCGACAACCGAGCATCAACACGTCGGCGGAGGCCGTGCCGGCCGCGCTGGCTGCTTTCTACCGCCTGGCCGAAGAGCGGCCGGGAATCCTGGGTTCGCACAACTATGTGCACGAACCGGAGCCCGACCGGTGTGGCCGGGGCGAGGAGCACTTCTCGTTCGCCTGCGAGGTTCAGGGATGCTGGTCGTGGTGCTGCCCACGCCGTCCGGACGCGGAGAACGGAGAGCACACCGTCCTGCTCGTCCGGGACGACGAGGCACTGCCGGAGCAGGAGCCTCTGAGCAGGTTCCTGCTCCAGTTCGTTCTGCACGAGGCGACCTTCAGTGCTCCTTACTTGGCACAGGCGGTCGCCTCTGCCGACGACATCGTCCTCCTGCTCCGCTCCGTGCTGCGGGACGTTCCGCTGCGGCCCTTCATGGCACCACTCGATCCGACGACCTTCCTCGCCGGCCCCGGCATCGTGGTCGCGCTCTCGGACGGCCCGGAAGAGGGCGGCGAAGCCGCCGTCAGCATCGGCGCCCTCCACCGCAGCGCCCTGCACCCTCTCGGGCAGTTCGACGTTCCCTGGATCAGATTCGATGGCTGATGCCTTCCCGCCCCCGGAGGAGTGGGATGCTGCGGCAGCGGACCGCTTCCGGGACGAGTGCTTCGAGCCCGGTCTGCGGCGCATCTTCCGGTCCGTGGTGACCGATCGGATACCTACCGACGAGCGGCCGCCGCACAGTGCTCTGCTCTTCGGGCCGGAGTTCGGGCCCTTCGCCTCAGACCGCGAGTTCGCAAGCGACTTCTACAACGACATCCATCACCAGGGCATCAGCAATGCGTACACCGCGCAGGCGGTGCCCATGGTGGCCGCCCTCGCCTCCGACGAGCGCGTTCCGGCTGATGAGCGAGCCAGCCTGACGACTCTCCTCTTCCACATCGCCGCCGAGATCGACCGCCTCACGGCGGACTGCTGGCCCCGGCAGCACCCGCAGAGTGATCCAGCCGCAGCTGCCCGGGCACGCGCAGCCGTCCGGCGGACGCTTCCAGAGCTGGCGGCCCGTTGGGATACCGCGTCCCTGGGTGTCCGCCTCGCTCTGGCCGCCCTCTGCGCCAGCTTCCCCGAGGAGCCGGCGTCATTCCCCTTGCTGGAACGAACGGGAGCATTGGCAGAGGACCTGCACGACAGCCGGCCGCTCTCCGGCTTCCTCCGCTTCGCACTGCTCACTGGCACCGCCCCGGAAGAGGCACTGCACACCCGGGTCGACGAGCTGACCGCCTCCTACCGGAGACCCACCCCACGCGAACTACCTGCTCGGCAACGGGCAGTGCACCTGCTCGACCAGATGCTGGCCTGGCTCCGGTGTAAAGTGCTTCCCAACCTCGCCGAATGACCGCGCCGGTCACCAGACGCCTCGAACGGCACGTGGAAACGACGAAGTCTCAACGTGCTCACGCATCACGGTCATGAGCCGCTGACCGTATTCTGCTGCCCTGGGACCACGAAGGAGACGTATGAGGCCCTCTCCCGGCGTAGGCGTTCACCCTGACCTTCCCGGCACTCTCGTTCACTTCACGGGACGCCCACGAAGCAGCGATGACCATCCCCCGGCTCATGCGAATGGGACCGCCGAGGATCGACTGGTGGGCATCCTCCGCGAGGGAAAGATTCGCGGGAGTGTGCCGTACCGCCAGAGCCAGGCTGTGGTCTGCCTGGGCGAGCCCTCCGATGCCGCTCGTCGGGTCCTGCTTCGCGACGGCATTGGCCCGCGCGGGCCGTACGGGCCGTGGGCGCTTCTACTCGACCGCGAGGCTCTCATAGCCGCTGGTGCCCGGCCAGTGCTCTATCTCTCGGACGAGGAGTTGCTCGCGACTGATGGAATGCCAGCCCGATTCCGCGGCCGGCGAGTGCGCTACGAACCCGGCTCCGCGGATTGGCTGCACGAGCGCGAATGGCGGCTTACGTTCAACGACGACGAAACTCCCGACTTCGTACTCACAGCCGATGCCGTCGTGGGCGTCATCGTCGGCGAACAGGGTTGGATGCCTCCGAGCAACTTCGATGAGCAACCCCTTCCGCACGAGCTCTTCAACTATCCAGAGGCTCTCGATTCGAAGCCACGATGGTGGTGGGACGGCGAGGAGCTCGTGGCCGACGGAACATTCGCACTTCGCGAGCGGTATGAGTACGAGAAGTGGTTCCTCCTCGACTTCATGGGCCTCATCTGAACGCTGATCGTCCCCTGAGGATGATGGTGTTGTGACGAGCATCAGTGGCGACCATGTGAAGGTCCACTTCCGGATGGATGTGGACGAGGACGGCTGGCCGCCGGCGAGCGTCGAAAGTCTGTGGGCGGTGGACCTCGGTGACGGCACGGTGCGTTTGGACAACACTCCCTGGTTTGTACGTGGAGTCGCCAGCGACGACATCGTCCGGGTGAAGATCGACGATGAGGGCGTCCGCTGGGCTGGAGAGACGGTCCGATCCTCAGAGAACTGCACGATCCGGCTGATCGTGTTGAAGGACGGCGGCTCGGCTGCTGCCCGGCAGAGCGTTCTGGAGATCTTCCACAAGCTCGGCACGACAGGCGAGGGCATCGAGCGGTACCGGATGGTGGCGCTGGATGTCCCGCCGGAGGCGGACCTGCCGCGGATCCGCAAGCTCCTGGAACACGGTGCAACGGAAGGCTGGTGGCACTGGGAGGAAGGGTGTGTCACCGCTGCTTGGAGGTCCACGGCCACGGACTGAGCGGCTGCGCGTGCTGCTGGAGGGCCGCCGAGGTCTCTGTCAGTGGCGCCGTGCATGATCGGGCGCATGACACATGGTTCCCGGGATGCCCTTCGCTCCCTTGCCTTGCAGCATCTGTCGCCCGGGGATGCCGAGAAGTGGATTGGTCTGCTTCGCCCTGGCGTGCGTCTTGAGGTAGCGACTGGCTCTGACGACGTGGCGGGTCGACTCGGTGGCCTTCCAGCCTTGCCGGCCGCCTCTGAGTGGCCGATGTGGGAGGGGCATGGTCCGCTCTCCTTCGTCGCCTCGATCGATTGCGCGGGCCTGCCGACGGCGCAGTGGACATCGATCTACCCGAGGCTGGAACGCTGCTGTTCTTCTACTTCGACGGCCAGCTGGACGACGGCGAAGCTCTCGTTCTCGCTGAGGACAGGGAGAGCTGGGCGGGCGCCCGTGTGCTCTATGTGGCAGCTGGTGAGGAGGTCGAGGAACGTGCGACGCCTGACGAAGTCGAGTCGTACCCGGTGGTGCCGCTGGCCGCGAGGCTGGAGATGACAGCGGCCGAGCCCTGGCATCCCCGGATTCGGAACGCCTTCGCTGCGGGTGCCCCGCTCGGGAACCGGTACGACCACCCCGTCTGCTCGCAGGAGTTCCTCGAGGCACTGTGGGAGTTCGACGACGAGGTGGGGCATCAGATCGGCGGCCACGCTCACTCCGTGCAGAACCCGGTCGAGATCGAGATCGCGGAGGCGGTCCTGGGCGGCAAGGTGCCCTGGAACGACCCTCGGCTGTCCGAGGAGGCGGGCAACTGGGTGCTGCTGGCCCAGTTCGACAGCGAGGACGCCGCGGACATGATGTGGGGCGACGCCGGAGCCCTGTACTGGCTGATCCGCCCGGAGGATCTGGCCGCGCGGCGCTTCGACCGGGCGATGTTCACCTGGCAGTGCAGCTGATGACCGCGACACCTCCCGCTTGGGGAGTCCAGCACACGCTGAGCCTGCCGAGTGAGGGCGCTGCCCTCGCTGCCGCGGCCGAGCTGTCCGGGATGGGACACCGGCTGACGGCAGTGCGCGTCCACGATCACTTCCGCTTCGTTCCGTCGAGCTTCTGGTACGGCCGTCCATCGATGGACCCGGAGCTGGAAGGGTGGTGGCAGGTCTTCTCGCTGGCCGTCTACAGCGGGTACGAGCGCATGGCTCTCGAGCCGTTCCTCCGGAGTGAGCGGACTCGGATGGCCTGTGTGGCCCGTACCCACGGCGGTTTCCAGCAGGGGTACAGCGAGGGACATGCCGTCACTGCCGAAAGAGTCTTCCAACGGGACGGCCTGGTCCATGAGCAGGCCGGCGCCGACGTCGCCCTTCCGAGTCCTCTGCCCAAGGATCCCGTGCGACCTCCGGCCGGTCCGCCGTGGAAATGCAGTGAGGTCGGTGAGTCCACAGCCATGGTCCAGGGAGTCGACGCTGTCCCTGAGTTCCTGCTTTTCTCCGTATCTCTTAGCGGTGGCGATGTTCGGGGAGTGGCACGGCTGCGGTCGGCGGGGACGACATCGGCAGTGCGGGCGAGGAAGCGGTCGGCTTCGGCCGCCACATAGGTGCCCTGGCACTGTTCGAGGAGTTCAGTGACGGCAGTGGAGAGGGTGGGGTCGGTCCAGTAGGTGTCGAAGCGGCGGGTGGGACAACGCTTGAGGGTGCTGCGCCGCCGTCGCGGCCAGGAGCAGCGGACTACGAACGGGCAGGCGCGTGTTGCCCGGTCTAACCGGTCGGCCGAGGCGGCCCCTCGCGGGTCACGAGCCTGCGGATGGTGAAGGCACTGCGCTGGGCAGGTGACGCGGCCTGTTCGAGGGCTTCATTTTAGGCGCAGACTGTGCACTCAGCACAGGACTGCGGCTGTGGAGGGTGTACCTGAGACAAGGAGAGTGCTGGGCAGCCGCGGCACGTCCGAGTTCCGCTGAGGTTAGGGTTTGCTCAAGCTCGCACCCTGGGGCCGATACTGGGCTGATTCCGCGGTATGTCGGGAGTATGCATGGACCTGCGGCCGACACATCTTGGCTACGCCTACCAGGATCTGCTCACCGCGCTGCGCCTGGTGGATCTTGCGGTCGGACGCGCGCGGTCGGTGCTTGTCGACACGAAGATGTTCGCCGGGGACCGATTCGACGACATCACCTGCGACTGGGCCGACGGCGGCCGCGAGCGGCTGCAGATCAAGCACACCGATCACGACCGCGCGTTGTCATTGAAGAGTTTCACCGAGGACAGACGAGGGCTGCGTCTGGATCTACTGTTGTCTTCCGTCGGCAGCGGCCTGGCATCGCACCCCGGTACCTCGCACCGTGTGGTGGTACGTGACACCGACCCGGATGACCCTGAGCTGTCGCGGGTGCTACAGCCCTTGCGGGCAGGTGACGACCCTGGGCCGGCCCTACGCGGGCTCAACGGCAGGCGGTCGCGGTTCGACTCCGCCGCTCTGCGTGAGCATGAGCCGTGGCGGTCGATGCTCGCGGCTGTCGATGACGACCTGCTCAGCAGTGCCTGTGCCTCGCTGGTCGTCGACACGGGGGTGGCGGCGTGTTCGCTGAACATCCGCGAGCCGGGGCCTGCGGAGGCTGCGCTGCTGCATCGCGTCAGCGAGGAGCTCGGCGCCGGGCGGCCGCCGAACCGGCACCGTGCGCCTGAGGACGTGGCTCTGGCCCTCATCGAGGCGGCCAAAGCCGCACGCAGCCGCAACGGGGCCGTGACGGCCAAGGATCTCCTCCCCCGGCTTGGGCTGGAGGTCGACTTCGGAGCGGCCCAGGAGGGGCACCCTGTGGACCGTGCCACTGAGGTGCCCCGGCCAGCGGTTCTCTCGAGTCTGGCAACTGCCGCGAGGACTGCGGCGGGGCAGAGCGGCGCCCTTGTGGTGACAGGTGGTCCCGGCATCGGCAAGTCGTGGCTGTGCGAGCAGCTCGGCGACGTGCTGCAGGACAACTGGGTCGTTGCGCGGCATCACTGCTGGCTCGGGAGCGATGACGAACGCCGTGAGCAGCGTGTGCTGACCGATGTGGTGATCGGCAGCCTCCTGAAGCAGCTGGAGAGGGCTGTCCCGGAGGCTATGGCACAGGTCAGACCACGCTACGCGGCCACGGCCGAGACACTCACGGCAGCCGTCGCCGCAGTGCGGGATCTGGCTCCCGATCGGCCGGTCGCATTGATCGTGGACGGGATCGACCATGTCAGCCGGGTCGTCGGAAACATTTCTGGCAGCGCGTTTCATCGGCAGTCTGACCCGGCCGCGTCTTTGGTGGAAGAACTTGCTGCACTTGCTTTGCCTCCCGGTGTTGTCCTCGTCCTGGCCAGTCAGCCGGGTCCTCATCTCCAGGCTCTGGACGAGCGTGCGGAACGCCTGGTCGTTCCGCCTCTGGATCGTGGGGAGCTGCATGCGCTGGCGGATCGGATGGGTGTCTTGTCGGCCCTGGCGCAATCCACCTCACGGCAGGCATCTGCTGAACTTGCCGATGCTGCGGTCTGCCTGATCGAGGAGCGTTCACGGGGCAATGCCCTCTACGCCACGTACCTGTGCCGGCATGCGGTGGGCCCGGCGGCCGTTGCAGCATCGCTGCCGGCTCGGGACATCGCTGGGGACCCTCTGGAGCGGTTGCGCGCGGTCCCGTCCTCGGCACACGACCTCGACGACTACTACAACTACCTACTGGAGGGTCTCACCAGCGAGCAACGGCACGCCGTCAGCATGCTCGCTATCTGCGACTTCGCCGTAACCGCGCAGGAGCTGGGAGAGATCTTCCCCATGCCCGGACTCATGCTCGGCACCGCGCTGAACAGCGTTGCACCGATTGTCGCGCAGCAGCCGGGCATCGGCGGGCTGAAGATCCACCACGAGAGTTTCAGCCGTTTCATCCGCAAGATCGACAGCAATCAGGGATGGGTCGATCTTGTCCGGTCGCAGGCTGCCGCGTGGCTCACCCAACGTGGATTCTTCACCGACCCGCGGGCGTTCCGGCACCTGCCCGAACTTCTGTCCGCGTTGGGCCGGGACGATGAACTGGCCGTGCTCATCGGGCCCGATTTCCTCTCCCGGGCTATCGCCGGCCTGCAGCCCCCTCAGGCCATCGTCCACACGCTGGCTGTCGCCGCGCGGCGAGCGGCGGCTCGGAGTGACTGGCCCACGTTGGTGCGCTGTGTAGAACTCAGCCGGGCCCGGGCAACCTATGAGGAAGAGGGCCTGCCGGGCTCCCTCGTGCCGTACGCAGATGTCCTGGTGGCGCTGCGCGGCGCCGATCAGGTCGCAGCGAGCCTTATGTACGAGGGCGAGCCCACCATGATGGCTCGGTGGGGACTGCAGCTGTGCGCGTCTGTCGATCGTGCTGGTGTGGCTGCACCGTGGGAGGCGTACCTGGCTGCCTGGGACAAGGAACGTGACGATCGCGTCGACTACGGCTCTGACAGCGACGATGCGGTTTTTCTTGCGGAGCTGCGCGGGACGATTCGGCAGCCGCGCCAGAGGACTGACGGTGACGCCGCGCCACGCCCGGTCGCGCAGCGAGTGGCGGATTTCCTTGACCAGAAGCACCTGCCTGCTGTGGAGCAGGTACTGGGTGTGCTGCTGGACTGCTTGGGGCCCGAGGCGCTGATGGCGAGCGTGGAGCTCATCGAACGTACCGACCGGCGTATGGCTGTTCTGCTGTGTCTGGCCGACTGCCGTAGCGGTGCTTCAGGCGAATGGCCTTCGGCTCGTATGCTGGCCACAGCGGCGTGGGCAAGCGGGCCTTGCGACCCGCGGCCTCTGCTCCGGCATGGCGTAGCGGTGGTGGACCTGGTGGGGGACGTCTTCTCCGGCGGTGTCGCCAAGGTCCTCGAGGAGGCCACGCGTGAGGTGCTGACCGACCACGCCGGTGATCTGCCGGCACCGGTGAGCAGATGGCTGTCGCTGCTTGCGGTGGCCCACGCGTCCGACTCGCAGGCTGCCTCCCGTCTGCTCCCGCTGTTGGAAGGTGTCGGTTTCTACCGGGCCTGGCTGCGTTTCACCGTAGCGACCCTGGGGCTGCGCCACGACGTCGACGCGGGCAGAATCCCGGCCGAGACGGCTTCCTTGACCGCGCGCGTGGCGCTCGAACAGCTGGCCCAGCACAATCAGCCGTTCACGGGCCGGCCCAAGGCAAGCGATCTCGGCGCTATCCACACACTGGTGCGGCAGGTTCTGCACGATGCCGTGGCGATGCTTCGGGATCAGGACGTGGCGCTGGGCATCACGTCCTTGCAGGCCATCAGCCGCGGAACCACCACCTCCCTCATGGGCATGGCAGGAAGCGGTCCTCTCATCACGACGGAGCTGGTCTCTCTGCTCGCTGGCAGCGTCGGTCAGGCTGGCGCCGGCGTCGTGCATGAGCTCATGGACACCCTGCGCGCAGCCCAGGCAGAACGCCGTGCGCAGTATGCGGAGGAAGCGGACTTCGAGCTGGAGATGGCCCGCGTGAGTCTCGCCTGCGGCGACCCGCTAGAGGCGCAGGAGTGCTGGGACCGTGCCGCCCGGTTCATGGGCGCCTACGGCGGCCACAAGGACTCCACCATCAGCGAGCTGCTCGATCCGCTCCCCCAGCTCCTCCAGGCCGCACCTGCCCAGGCCCGCGAGAGACTCGCACGCACGCAGCCTCTCGCCTACCTCGTGGCCCGGTGCACCGATGGGCGGGGCACCAGCGGAATCCCTCACACATGGTGGGGGTTGCTCGCCCGCCTGGACCCCCAGGCCGCTGCACAGACGGGGGCCGGCTCGCTGCTGGCCGAGCCAGGGCTGACCGACGCCTGGGTGGAAGAGGCTCATCATCAATTGCTTGCCGCGCAGGCCGACACGGCCGACCCCGTGGTCCTGGCCGCGCTGCGGATCGCAGCCGGCCCCGACGGCCGGAGTCTCGACGCCGACATCGCTCTTCTCGGCCGGCTCGCGGACCTGCCCCGCGACGATGGGGCACGGACGCAACGTCTCCTGCCGGTGCTGGCCAACGCGATCACTTCCACCTACGACGACCAGACACTGATCTATGCCTCCAGCGGTGCCGGAGACGCGCCCACCACCGGGCTGTCCGCAGCAGCGCAGCGATGCGGTGGCGAAGGCAGCCCGCTGTGGTCGCCGAAGCCCGTGCCTGTCAAACGGTCACGTGATTGGCCGGGACCCAAAGGACGCTACGCCACGGGCAACTACCTGAACGCACAGCAGCTCGCCGCCCTTCCGGAAGGCGCTGCTGGTGTCCTGGCTGCAGTCCGTGACTACAACGACAAACCCTACGACGCTCCCCCGGGGCCCCGGTGGTCACAAGACGGCCTGGCCAACGCGGTCGGGTGGAGGGTGTTGGAGGTCATCGACCGGCACGGCATCGACGCGGCTGCCCGACTGCTGCACCGGATCGCCGAGGAGATGAGCCCGACCAAACCGCGTGAGCTCCTGGCCGACATCGCCACTGGACTGTGTCTGCGCCAAGAGGCTGCTCCCGACACTCTCGGCCCGCTCGCCGCGAAGGCCGGCGTGCTCGCCTTCACCACGATGCGGGGAGGAGGAGGCTGGCGCGCCTTCGCCGGCAAGGAGCGGCTGGATCTGTGGCAGCAGGCTTACTCGGCAGACGCCGTCGTCTCGGTCGGCCTGCTCGCTGACCAGGTGGCACGCGCCGTTGCCGACGCCTCGTACAGTCAAACGATCGGTGTCAGCCAGGCCCTGGTCTCCGCCTTCGCCGCACAAGCCCCGCTTGACCAGATGCCGGGCGCCGATGCGCTCGCCTGCTGGGACGCGGCCTACGACGTCATCGCTCATCGTCTGCCTGGCGACGCCCGCCTCGGCGACGGCGCCTACCAGCCGAACCCGCAGCCCGCCACACAGCACGAAATCGACACCGCACTGTGCACTCTTGCCGTAGCCACCATTGCGCTGCCCGAACGCGGCGACAAACGCCGCGCACTACTCGCAGCGACGGTGCTGCTGGCGAGCCGTCCCAGCCAAGCCCAGACCGCACTGGCGTACGTGCTCTCCTTCTCCCTTGGTGCCGGTCCGGTCACCTGGCTCCTGTCCGTCCTGCGTGACCATCTGCCCCAGGACCGCCTGGATGCAGTACTCCTCGCCCGACTCGTGGCCTTGTGCAGCAGTGACATGCTCTCCGTCCGAGCAGAAGCCGCCGCGATCCTTACGCGCGCCGGACACGAACCTCCCTCACCCCCCGCCACGGCAGCCCATCCGACACTCGCAACCGCCATAGCCGCCGCTGTCTCTCGCACCGAGGGCAACTCATGACAGACTCCGCAGACTCCCAAGCGGCAGCGACCGAGATCGTCGATGAGTATCTGGAAGCCCGCCTCGTCTCCGCGGGCAGTCCTGCGGGGCTGCGAGAGACCGTCATCGACCTCGTTGCCGAGGCGCTCCCCCAGCACGTGACAACACTGATGGTCCAACAACTGGACTCGCTTACCCATCCGAGCAGAACACAGTGGCCCGACGCCTACCTCGCTGACGAAAGCGCCACCGAAGACGCACTGCAGCAAGCCGCGGCAGGGCTGCGTGCGGCACTCGCTGGGGCCGGACACATGATCGGCAACGCACAGACCTTCGAACGCAACGCTGCCGCACGACTGCGCGACGATCCACGAGCGGCACTGCGAGCGGAGCTGGCCCGTGTGCCACGGCCCGTCACCCGCCCGAAGGCCCTGCAATGGTCGCTTGATCCTGCCCCCTGGTTCAGCGACAGCCCGCGCGAGTCTGCCGCCTGGCCACCCCCAGGACTCCGTTCAGTCGCAGACCAGCGGCATCTACCAAACGGCGCGATGGCGCTCCCCCGTGTGAACGGCGGCCCTTACGAGGGATGGGTACAGATAGGGCTCGTCGAAAGCCAGCGCACTCCCGCACGCCGGTACCCGGACCAGCCCGCCCGCCAGATACAGATCGCCGTCGGGCTGGAAGCCTCCGGCAGCGACGCGCCGGGCGACTCGCTACCCCTCTCCCAGGCTCCCTGGCAGCTGTGGACCCGCCCACTACGACATCTGGACCCCGCTGCTGCGGGGGCGGCAGCGGAACACATCGGCACCATCGACCAACCCCTCGTGGCCCTGACCAATGCCAGCAGCACCCCCCTTGTCGACGCGCCCCTCCCTTCACATGGCCTGGGCCTACCTCACTACGTGTTGGCGCCAACTGCCCGCGTCGTGGCCCTTCTCGGCCTCCAACCCACGACAGGAATCCATGGCTTCAGCCTCAGCAACGCAGCAGGAGAAGCACTCATCGGCCGTCAATGGCGGGGCCACCTCGTCCACGACGGGAACTACAAGCCCCTACTGCCGGCGGTCGAGGGGGCAGATCTACTGATCCGCCCCGACCTGTTCACCCGGCTCCACGACACCATAGGTGCTGCTCGCTGCCGCGTTGGCATCAGCGTCATTCACATGCCGGCGGAAGAAGACGACCACACCACCGACAAGACCTGAAGCGCCCGTTGACCATTCAGTTGGCAAGGGGTTGCCCTCGCGCACGTCCCGGCCTCTCCAGTCATGCCAGAGTCGAGTCACAGGAAGCACCGGCGCGGCGTCATGGGGCGATGTCATCTCACGTCAGTGCCAACTCTCACAAAGTGCCACTCAGCCACCTGTCATCCTCGCAGCTCAGACCGCCTACAACAGAGTCCAGTCGCTGGCGCATAGATGACAGTCCTCTCGTGGCACTGAGACGGCATCTCACACCCGAGCGTTCGGCGGGTTGGCGAAGCTGCTGGAGGCCCTCAGGGCGCACGACGCCCGGGTGGTCGAGCAGCTCGCCGAACAGCAGGCCCCCAGCGCCTACAAGCCTGCCTCGAAGGCCGCGCAGGGCCAGGAGAGCCGGGGCGAGGGGAACGGGTCCGGCAGGCCGTCGGCGCCCGCGCGAAAGCTGCTGAAGTTCAGCACGCCGCGCGACCCGGCGCAGCTGGCCGCCTTCATCAACCTGCGGGTACTCAACCCGGAGCACGAGCACTGGCGGCGCGGTGTGGAGGCCGCCGTCATCTTCGCGCGCGAGCACGGCGACCTGAAGGTGCCCTTCACCTATCGCGTGCCGGAGGGCGAGGAGGCGGAGGGGGTCGGTTGGCCGGCCTCGCTCGCCAACTTCCCCCTGGGGCAGTGGATCGCCGACAACCGGCGCTTCTACGCCCGCGGCGACATGGACGAGGACCGCGTCACGCAGCTGGAGAAGCTGGGCATGGTGTGGTCGCACTTCGACGTCGCGTGGGAGGAGGGCCTGTCCGCCGCGCGAGGGTGGGCCGAGACGAACGGGCACCTCCTGGCCCCGCTCGATGCCACGCATCAGGGCTACAGGGTGGGTACCTGGTTGAAGAACGCGCGGGCCGCCGCCCGGCGTGCCCAGGAGCTCGAACAGCGCCAGGCCGAAGGTCTGCCGGTGGAGTCGTGGGCCGGCGCCCTGTCGGCGGAGCGGCGCGAGCAGCTGGAGGACATCGACCCGTCCTGGTGCCCGGCCTGGCCGGTCGAATGGCAGCGCGCCTTCCACCTCGTCCGGCTCCACCTCGAAGAGGCCGGCAGCACACTGCCGACCGAGCCCGGCGAGGTGATGCACCAGGGCGAGGACCTCGGACGGTGGGTGCGGGCGCAGCGGCTCGGCTGGGACAAGCTCACGACCGTGCAGCAGTGGATGTGCGAGCAGGTCCTCGGCATCACACCCGCGACCGAGGAAGAGAAGCCGCCCCCGCGCCGTACGCAGGCCGACAAGTGGGCGCTGAACTACGAGGCCGCCCGCCAGTTCTTCGAGCGCGAGGGGCACCTGCGGGTGCCACGCAAGCACGTCGAACGGATCGTCGGCGAGGACCAGGAAGAGCGGGAGCTCCGGCTCGGAGCGTGGGTCGGGAACCAGCGCTCCCGGGCGGCGACGCTGTCGCCGGAGCGGGTGGAGCTGCTGTCCGCGATCGGGATGCGGTGGTCCTGATGGTGGGCGTCGTCGTCACCGCGGCCGGCGCGCTCGCGGCCGGCTATCTGCTCGGGCGGCTGCGCCCGTGGCGACGCCAGCGACTGGGCGGCCGATCAGGTCCGCCACGCCGGGGCGTGGGCCCGAGGCGGCGCTGGCCGTCAGGCCATCGTCGTCCTGGTCCACGCCGTCACCGCGCCGCGCACCAGCTGGCGTGCGGCGAAGTCGGTTGGTGAGCACGGCGCGGTGGATGACACGGTCGGCGCTCGTGTGCTGCCAGCCTTGCTGGAGTCCGTGAAAGGAACGGGGAGGACCCTCCATCGGGTCGACCACGGTGGTGGTCTCGGTCTCGACAAGGCCGAGCAGGGCGCCGAGGAGTTCGGGAACATCTTGTTTGATCAGGCCGTCGGGGCGTACTTCGGGGTCGACGACGTGTTCTTGCCCCCGCGTAGCGAGCGCCCTGAGCATCTGGTCGATTGAGATCGGGGTGACGTTCTCCAGCCCCATAGCGTGCTCCCCTGCCCGCAGTGGATCCAGGCTCCCACCGAAGTCCGCTCCTGGGGGCGGACTTCGGTGGGATCTGCGGACTCCGGCAACGGGCTATGTGCCCGGCCCTGACAGCGGCCTGACCGGCAGCAGGGGGTCACCGCCCGAGGGCGTCCGATCGTGGACCACCCCGGTGGATCATGAGGAGGACCTCGCGTTCGGCATCCGCCGGGCCCGCTTTGAACGGCAGGAGCGCCGGGGCATCGGTGGAGGAGTGCCAGGGTGCCCTGTGGGGCTTGGACCAGCCGGTCTGCTGGGTCCAGGTGCTGTGGTGCAGATCATCGTCCTTCTGAGCGACGAGGGCGTGGAGCTTTCCGTCGTGGGAGGCCAGGGCGGCGCCGCGGCACGAGACGAGCGTGACCTTCTTGCCGTCTGCGTCTTGGGGCCCGGCATCGGTGAGATCGGTCCAGGCGGTGCCGTCGAAGACAAGATGGCGAAGCGGCAGCTCGGAGTCGTCGGGGATTTCGATCCGCACGAGGAGGTGAAGCTGACCGTCGTGGACGGCCAGGGCCGCGTTGCCCGACCATCCTTGCGCCTTGCTGATCGCATCGCTGTAGTAAGGGTCGGCGCGCGCAACCTCGTGAGGGTAGTAAGGGAGGGGGATGTTGGTGCCGTCGGCCCGCGTGGCGGGCCTCCACATGCCTTCAGCGTCGCGGACCAGGTGACTGACCGGCCAACCATGGGCGTCGACGAAGACCAGGTGCACGGCCCCGTTGAACACGGCCAGGCCCGGCGCGAGCGGCGTACTCGACCCCGCTTCAGGCGGAGTCCTGATGGGTTCGGGCAGCGTCCATGTCGGCGCGTCGCCGCCGGTGTTCAGGGACGTCTCCCACAGTGAGTGCGACAGATCCCCGGATCCCGACCCGTCGGTGGGGATGAAGACCATGCGCAGAGTGCCGTTGTCGTTGACGAGCGCCGGCGCCTCCCCGCAGAAAATGACGTTCTCGCCGTCACGGGAGAAACCGCGCGCCGCACGACGGATCTGTTCCGCCGCGGTGACGGCTTCCTGGTGCTGCAGCTTCTGCTCGTCGGTGGCGTCCGCGGGCAGCGGCTCCTCGGCCTTGTCCAGGGTCGCGCGCTGCTGGGGAGAAAGCTCCCAGAGCGCGCGGGTGTCGGTCTTCCACTCGCCAGCCGCCCCCAGGGCCCGCTGAGCCGCTTCGACGGATTCCACGTACTGCTGCCGCTTCTGCTCGTCGGTGGCGTCCTCGGACAGCGGCTCGCTGGCCTTGTCCAGCGCCTCGATGAAGGGCTGCAGGGATTGGGGGGTGAACGAGGTCCACAACAGCAGCTCGAGATCCTCATCAAATTCACCGCCGCGGTGCAGGCAGTACCACGTGCCGTCCACCTCGGCCAGCGCGGGAGCAGCGGCGCTGAAGTGGCGGTCGAACCGCGTCGGACTGCCCCAGTATTCCTCCGCGACATAGACCGCCCACTTCAGTCCCCGTTCGCCTTGCGAGCTGCCAGACACGTGCCTCTCCTCGCCTGATGCCGTGCCCACACCCCGGCGGCCCACGACCCCAACCATCAGCACGGAAGGTATCGGCCAGTAACTCACAGTGGAGCATCGTTGATCATTCAGTCCGGAAGTCATGCATCCATGACCGGAAACCGCCGCCTAACCGGGTTCGGTGGCTGCCGCGCGGTTGATCCGGGCCATGAGTTCGCGGTTGGCCCCGCGGGCGGCTGCAAGGTCGTCGTCCCGTTCCTGGAGCTTCAACGGTTCTGGCACAGGTTCCGTGCAGTGGACACGGTGAGTAACAATCGCGCGTGTTCGGGCCCCAGCCCGGCCAGGGGGCCTGTCCAGCCGCTGTGCAGCGCACGTCGGCAGTGGCGGGGCTGCGCTGCCGGGCCGTGTGGGGGCGGCCACCTATGAAACCGGGTGTCCGCCCAACGTGTCGTACCGGCAGCGCGCGCCACCCACGACGGCCGGTTCCTACAGCCTTTCAGGCATGCGGGTGTTGAGCCGGTACTCGTCGCGCCAGAAGTCCGGCGTGGTGGTGCCGCCGGCGCGGGCGTCGTCGTGGATGGCGCGGATGTCGCCGCCGGCGCACA